>DATGOF010000121.1:0-5004 GCA_035306285.1 Acidobacteriota bacterium
GGCGAATGGTCACGGTGCCTCCCATCGAGGCGGGGACACCCGACTCATCCGGTTCCAGCCGATGCTGCTCTGCGCCGTTCCATAGAAGATCGTCCAGCCTGCCGTCAACAGTCAGGGCGGAGTTAGAAGCCGGAATCCTCAGGTCCCGACTCTGAAGGCCCGCGGAGCTCAGCCCGAAACCGACCAGCAAGGCCACGGTCGACATGAGAGCAAGGGCAATCGAGCGGCGATGACGCAGATGACGCATAAAGCACCTTTCGAAGGACACAATCAGACTCTGTTCGAACAAGGCCCATCAGGAACAAAGTCCATCACGAACAGCGATGGATGAAACAATGCTACTGCACAACCATCAGAAGCGCCATTTCAACCCGAATTGCAGGATCCTCGGATCATAGGCACTGGTAATTCGACCATAAGTACCCGAAGTCAGTGAGCTACTGGGAAGCGCAAAATTCGCTCGGTTGAACAGATTGAAGGCTTCAAAGCGAAACTGGATCGTTGATTCTTTCCACACTACAAAATTCTTGGTCACCGCCATATCGACGTTGGCGTATCCGGGACCAAAAAGAATATTGCGACCGGAATTACCGAACGTTCCCTCTGCATTGTGTACGAAAGCGGCGGTATTGAACCACTGCCAAACCGGATCCACTTCGGCAGGACGGGTGGGATCGCCAACGATGTCGGCTCGGTTCGAACCCGCATCGGTAAGCGAATTGTCACGGCCGCTTGCTATCGAAAAGGGAGGACCCGATTGAAGAATCACCGCTCCATTGACCGCCCAGCCATTAAAAAGTGTCCTTGCCAAACCGGAGTCGGCATCCAATCCTGGCAGATTCCAGATCCAGGACGTCACAAAGCGATGTGCGCGGTGGAAATCAGAAAGGCCTCGGCTGTGCCGGAGGTCAAAAGGATTGGAATAGTCCGGCCAGAGAGTTCCCCCACCGGAACCGTAGTCAATGGATTTGGACCAGGTGTAATGAGTCAGGAAGCCGTAGGTCTCGCCAACCCTCTTGTCCAGCGTCAACTGGAGAGAGTTGTAGCTGGAATTCCCGGTGCTGTCCACCACCAGAATACTGGCGAAATGGGGATAAGGCTTCCTTTCTTGCAGGTTCTCGAAAGTGCTTTCGCCGGGAATATATATTGCCGGATTGATTTCCAAACCCTGAAGCAGGTGTGTACCTTTCGATCCGGCATAGGCGGCCCGAATCACCCAGGAGGGGAAGAGTTCTCGCTCAATGGTTAAATTCCAGCTCTGGAGATAGGCAGCGGAGAATCGATCGGGATATGTGGCCATGGTCAGACCTTCCGGGAAGGTGATGTCTGAGGGCGGAGGAAACGGTAGTGGAAAGGGATTGTTTCCAGCATAGGGATCCTCAAATGGTCCCGGCGCCGGCCGCAGGGTGATTCGGGTGCCGTACGGTGCCACGTTTTGAAAGACATTGGTGATAGCACTCATCATGGCCGAATCATAGAAGAGGCCGTAACCGGCTCGGATACTCGTCTTGCTATCTCCGAAGGGAGCCCATGCAATGCCGATTCTGGGAGAAAAGTTATTCAAGTCTGATTCCGTTCCTCCCTCGGGAATTCCCTGCTCCCCTCCGAAGAGAAGCCCTTCTGGAGCATTGGGAAAAAGTTCGCTCTTCATGCCGGGACGAAAAACGCTGATTCGAATCTGTTCGTCCACGTAAGGAATGAAGGGATCGTAGCGGAGGCCCAGTGAGAGGGTCAGGTTCGAGCGAAGTCGAATGCTGTCCTGTATAAAAGCCGCATAGGCCGGAAAATATTGATCGGCGAGTTCGCCGGCTCCCTTCTGGATGAGACGCGATGGAAGCCCCAGGAAAAAGTCAGCCGGTCCGTAACCGGTAAAATCTCCGAAGAAGGTGATGTGGGGATCCAGAAGCCAGCGGTATTCCTTGTTGAGGCGTTGATGGCGATACTCAAACCCCATGCTGATACCGTGTCGACCGGTATTCCAGCGGACCACATCCTTGAAGTTATAGGCGATCGGCTCCGTCTTGATCCACTCCGTCACGGACATTGAGAAAGCACCTGTGACTTGCAGGTTGAAATTGGAAGTCGGTTGGTCCACGTGGATGTTCTGAACTCCCAGATCGTCGAACCCGGTGGTCCAGTTCGGCTCTCCAAGATCGGTTCTCCGGTTAAAAGAAAAGGAAAAGTTATTTAACAGCTGAGGAGTAAAGATCTGGGTGTGCCCCAACATGATGTTGTGGCTGGGCGTCGTTCGTCTCAGCCGATTGGCAAAAACGAGCTCTACAGGGTTACCGGGATCCTCGAAATAGTTGTAAAGGTAGCGACCGGTGAGCAGACTGTTTTCGGTGATTTCATGGTCGATCTTGGTAATAAATTGCCTCATGTTGATATTGTTCGGAACCGAGTACCAGAAAACGCCGGTATCCGGCTCCGAAGGCAGCGGCAGCAGGCGATCGAAGACATTTTTGGTGATCGGATTCAAACGCTCAATGGGAATCTGATTATTGGGAAAAGGCTCGCCCGTCAAAGGGTCGATGATGGGCTCCGAGTTTGCTGAAAAGTCTCCAGTCCTCTGCGCTTCCGTCAGAACAACGGTACTAAAGTTCGACGGTCTGGACCGTTCCCGCGTCTCCTGATAGGTCAGGAAAAAGAATGTCTTATCGCGGATAATGGGACCTCCCAGTGTGCCGCCAAACTGATTTCTTTTCAGGCCGTCACTTTCGCGAGCAAAAAAGTTTCGGGCATTCAAGGCTTCATTTCGATGAAATTCAAAAAGCGAGCCGTGAAAGTCATTGGTACCCGAGCGAGTGACTGCGTTGACGATAGCACCGGCGCTGCGCCCGTATTCAGCATCGAAATTGTTGGTTTGAACACTGAACTCCTGAAGGGCGTCGGGATTGGGCATGGCCATTGCGACGTTGACGTACGTGTCATTGTGGAACGCCCCATCCAGATTATAGTTGGTCATATTGGAGCGCCCACCATTGGATGAGATACCGGGCTGTACGATCCCTCTTCCGGAGCCGCCCTGCCTCAGACCACTCGTATCCCGCGTGGTGCCGACCACTCCCGGAACCAGAAGCACCAGCTGAGTTGCGTCACGGCCGTTCAGGGGCAACTCCCGGACTCGTTGCTCGTCGATGACTTCCTTGAGAGTGGCCGTCTGCGTATCGACCTTCGAGACATTGCTGGTTACTTCAACCACAGTCGAGACTTCGCCGGGTTCCAGGACGACATCGACCTGAGCGACTTGATCCACCTCTAGTGTGATGCCTTCCTGCACGAACTTCTTAAAGCCGGTCAGCTCACATTCCAAACGATACTGACCGCGGCGGAGCCCCGGAATGACGTAGAAGCCTTCGTCATTCGACAGGACTGTGCGTTGAGTACCGGTACCAACATCGGTTGCCGTGACCTCAGCTCCGGGAATGACTCCTCCAGACGAGTCAGTTACGGTACCGACCAAGCGAACCGTGGGTTGGGCCGCGAGCTGCACAATACTGGAAATCAAGACACAAAACATCATAAAAAATATGAAGCTTTTCGTTCGCATGGCCAGCTCCTTGTTATATATTGATTGGATATGAAGTGTACACAGTACACAACCGTAATTCGTCTCAGTCAAGCAGAAAGATGCAATTGCTCCTTTCGATATTGATTTTGAATCGGTGACGCTGCCTGGAGTCGGGTCTACGCAGCGTCACCGATCGCCTGAGTACTCAAATGGCAGCCACCAGGATGAGAGACTCGGGCACACGCGCCTATCAACACATCCTTTCGCCCGCGTACCGGTGTGTGAAGCGCAATCGGGATCGACAGGGGGCTACTCGCAAAGCCTGGCTCTCCCCTGCCGTCTAAAGCTCAGGTTGGTGACGAGGTTCCGGTGCGGCATAATAGCGGATTCATGCAACAGAATCCGATCCGAGTACCGGCTGATTCCCTAAAACGATACATTTTCGATATATCCCTTTCTCTCGACTTTTCAGATCTTGCCGCCGGGCTGCTGGCTGACTCGCTGACCTACTCCAGCCTGCGTGGAGTCGATTCCCACGGAATTCACCTGCTCCCGCATTACGTTGCCCAGCTGAAGGCAAAGAACATTTCGCTTAACGCGGTAGGGCGTGTCCTTTCGGAGTTGGGGGCCTGTATGCACTTTGATGGTGAGAACGGTATTGGCCAGGTGATCGCCTCCCGCTGCGTGGATGAGACGGTGCGGCTCGCTTCCAAACATGGTCTGGGCATGGTGGTGGCGCGAAATTCCAATCACTTCGGTGCTGCTGCCTTCTGGGCAGAGCGAATGTCGCAGGCTGGACTGATCGGTATCGTCATGTGCAACGCCTCTCCAACCGTTCCCCCCTGGCAGGGAAAACAGGGAAGACTCGGGACCAATCCAATCTGTGTCTCAGTGCCCTCCACCGGTGATGGAGCCTGGTTGCTTGACATGTCGACCGCCACCGTATCGTTCAACAAGATCATGAGGGCGGTCTATGAGGGTCAGCCTGCCCTACCCGCCGGCTGGGCGCTGGATGCGGAAGGCGTCCCCACTACCGATCCGGAAGCCGCCAGAAAGGGTCTTCTGATGCCCCTTGGCGGCTACAAGGGGAGCGGTCTCGGGATGCTGGTCGAGATTCTATGCGGTGTTCTTAGCGGCGGCGCCTTCAGTACCGCCGTGGGAGGTCTCTACATCAAAGAACGGCCGATGAACGTCAGCCAGATGTACCTGGCGATCGATGTTAGCCGCTTTATGCCTCTGGATCTCTTCCAATCCCGCATGAAGGATCTGATTCGCGAGATCAAGTCCGCGGCGCCGGCACAAGGGTATGACGAGATCCTGGTGGCGGGTGACCCTGAAAGGCGGTTTTACGCACGGCGTTGTAAGGAAGGGATCCCGATCGAAAGCGTCCTCTGGAAGCGGCTCTGTGAACTGGCGGAAGAATGCGGCGTGGAACCGCCGGAAGCAGTCGGCTGAGACTGTACACTCCTGTGTGTCGCTGTGCCTCTGTGGTT
>DATGOF010000122.1:0-5268 GCA_035306285.1 Acidobacteriota bacterium
TGATGACTCGGACGGTGTCCCTGGCTATAAGAAGTTCCTCATTGGTTGGAATCACAACGGCCTTCAGCCTGGAGTCGTCAGTTGTAATAAGCCCCTCCTCTCCAACAATCTGCTCGTTTCGTGCTGCATCCAGGCGAAGCCCGATACACTCTAGCCCTTTGCAGATGCGCTCTCGAATCAGTGGAGAATTTTCGCCGATTCCTCCGGTAAAGACGACCGCGTCTGCACCTCCCAACTCAACAAAATAGCGACCGATGTAAGCTCTGGCTCGATGGCAAAACATGTCAATGGCGAGCCTTGCACGTCGATCGTCATTTTCTAGCTCCTCTTGTATCAGTTCCCGCATATCGCTGGTCAGACCAGAAATTCCAAGGAGACCGGAGTGCTTATTGAGCATGACCAGAATCTCGTTGACGCTTAGACCTTCCTTGTGCTCCAAGTACTCCACGAGTGAAGGGTCGATATCTCCGCTGCGGGTCCCCATTAGGAGCCCTTCAAGAGGTGTGAAACCCATCGATGTTGCTATCGATTGTCCACCTCGAATGGCACATGCCGAACATCCGTTGCCTAGATGCAACGTAATGATATGCACCTGTTCGTCCGGAATCTGATGTATTTTCCGATACCGGTAAGCAACATAACGATGGGACGTGCCATGAAAACCGTAGCGGCGAAGTTTATGCCTTCGGTAAAGCTGGTAGGGAATCCCGTACAAGTAAGCAACCTCGGGCATGGTCGTGTGAAACGCCGTGTCGAAAACGGCGACCTGAGGAACCCCTTCGCCGAAAATCTCCAGTCCTGCTCGAATACCCTTGAGGTTGGCTGGGTTATGTAATGGTGCCAGGTCGATACAGTCTTCAATCTGAGCAATCACTTCAGGCGTAATTCTTACGGAGCGTCGAAACTTCTCCCCTCCGTGGACGATCCTGTGCCCCAGCGCGTGGATGTCTGCCGGGGACTGGATGGATTCGATCCCCGAGTCGGGTGAAACAATCCAACGAAGGATCAGATCAAGAGCTGCGCGATGGTCACGCAAAGCGGCGTCGAGCTTTACGGGAGACTTCCCTTCGGCCCGCAATGTGATTACCCCGTGTGACCCGATCCTCTCAACGATTCCACTGGCGAGTCTCCGATCTGCGTCCTGGGTGATCAGCTCGAGATCAGTTTCAATGAGCTGAAACTTCACAGAAGATGACCCACAATTCAGCGTCAAAACGTTCATAAGTCTCTCTCAGAGAACACTGTAATCACAGACCTTGGTATGCTTCCCTACTCCGAAATCAAGGCTTCCAGTTTAGATTCGACGGGTACAAAGTGTTCTCGATGTTGGTCAACAATTCTTCTGATTTCGACCAGAACTTCCGGATGCTCAGCCGCTACGTTAAAGACTTCGGAGGGATCCCTGTCCAAGTGATAGAGAAGAGGGGGATCGTGGTATTCGGGTGACTGACCGCCATAAGGCTCCTGAGTCACAAAGTGTGCTTTCCAGGGGCCGTGCCGTACTGCGTACAGCTCGGTTCCGCGATAATAGTAGACGACCTCTCGCACTGGCTTTGTCTCGCCTCGGAATAGCGACGTCAAATTCACTCCATCAAAAACTCGACCACCGGGAAGCCTTCCTCCTGCCAGGTCTACGGCGGAGACGAAAAGGTCCATAGTGGTTGCTAGAGCATTGTTCACGGTACCAGCGGGAATAACCCCCGGCCACCAGGTGATACAGGGAACCCTCATTCCCCCTTCCCAGGTACTTCCTTTCCCGCTCCGAAGCAATCCAGCCGAACCTCCTTCGAGTCCTTGAGTTAACCAGGGCCCATTGTCACTGGTGAACACCACGAGCGTGTTTTGGTGAAGATTTAGCTCACGCAGCAATTCAATGATTTCACCAACGCTCCAGTCAATTTCTTCGACAACATCTCCGTAGAGGCCACGAGGACTCTTGCCCAGAAAGCGATCGGAAGCGAAAAGTGGAACATGGGGAAAGGTGTAAGGAAGATAGAGGAAGAAAGGTTGATCGCGGTGACTTCGAATAAACCGCATTGCTTCTTCCGTATAGCGGGCCGTCAACGTCTCCTGCTGTACGGGTTGCTCGATGATCTGCTTATTGCGAAGGAGAGGCACAGGTGGATCCCCTCTACGCTTAAGATGCATGTCGTTGCTATAGGGCAGGCCGAAATAGTAATCAAAGCCATGCTCGGTAGGTAAATACTGGGACAGGTGGCCAAGGTGCCACTTGCCGATACAGGCCGTCGCGTAGCCCTGGTCTTTCAGGGCTTCCGCGAGCGTCAGTTCCTCCCGCGGAAGGCCTCCAGCTGAATTAGGGAAAAGCACACGCCGAGTCTTTCCAGCCATTCCGGTTCTTACCGGAAGTCTACCGGTCAACAACCCGGCCCGACTCGGAGTGCACACGGAAGCTGCTACGTAAAACTGAGTCCATTTCATTCCCTCGGATGCCATCCGGTCGAGATGCGGTGTCCGAATTGTGGGATATCCATAAACACCCAGGTCTCCGTACCCCAGATCGTCAGCAAAAAGAATGATGATATTTGGTTTCGTTTCACTCTGTGCGACAGCGATCGGCGCCGCACCGAGAAGTATCACGCAAGATCCCAACAGGAAGAGTATCGGAAACCTGCACAGGATGCGGGCCCTGATCAACCATTTACCCATTGATTAGCCTCCTAAACGACCGAACGCCCATTCTAAGAAGTCCGAGATAGCGGGCTAAGCTGTCGGCGCCCGGATGAGTCACCAGACTCTCGTAGGAACCGACTTGGAATCCCCGGGAATCATAAATGGTCCGGATAAAAGTCGCTAATCAGGACAGACGCCAAATGTTGCTGAGACGAGAGCTTAGTCGCTCTCGGGATTCCTGGACCGAGTACGTCTTCTGGCCAAGAACCTCCTGTAAGATTCAGCTCATGTGGAATCCAGCTCCTGATCGAGTCCAGCTACGCCAATGAGATAAGGAGTTATCACGTTTCCGGCCAATGAGTAAAGCCGGAACGGGCCAATTCCCCCCAGAGTTCGCACCCATCGTGCAATAACCGGCAGAGTTAATGGGGACAGCAGAGTTAATGGGGACAGGTCCCCGCACAGGCAGACGAATGGGGACAGGTCTCGGCACAACGATTGAAGACGCGTCTCAGGGAACCCGGAAAGGAAGGAAAAGGCCGAGTGCAGGGGGCAATCGGGACAGCCCTTAGAGCAAGGAAGGACTAACAGGAGTCAGGGACCTCGGTTGAGAGCCCTCTAGTGACCTTGTGATGAATAAGGTGAGAAGGGTCGACGCTGGCTGACGATTCGCGGTGGGCTTGCCCCTTTTTCGGGTTATTCATGGACACAGCAGAGCTGCTTCTCTCCACACTGAAAGTCCGCAAAGACCACAGCCGGCTAACGAAAACCCGCGAAACTCAAGAAGCTAATGACAAACGCCCAGCCCTCGTTTCTCCAGATACTGTTGATGGTAGTCTTCGGCCTGGTAAAACTCACGAGCAGGTTCGATCTGAGTCACTATCGGCCGGGAGAGTCTCTGCTGCTCCTGCTCTAGCGATTGTCGTGCAGCCTGCTCCTGGGCTTCATTCACAAAAAAGATTACCGACCGGTATTGGCTTCCAATGTCCGGCCCCTGACGATTCAGCGTGGTGGGATCGTGAATCTTCCAAAACGTCTCCAGTAGGAATTCGTACGATACTTCCTCCGGATTGAAAGTGACCTCTACGACTTCGGCATGCCCTGTCAGATCGGAGCATACCTGGCGGTATGTCGGGTTCACCGTTGAACCACCCGAATATCCAACCCTCGTCGAAACGACACCTGGGATCTTTCTAAATGCCGCTTCAACTCCCCAGAAACAACCTGCGCCGAAAATTGCTTTCTCCATAAGATCTAAAATCTCCCTATCCCGTGCAGATATTTTTTAGTATATACCAGCAGCATATGCCAGGTCCCTTTCCCGGCTCAGGCTTTCTGAATCCGATCTGTACCTGTCTTCCAGAACTGGCTTAAGCTTTATAGACGAGGAGAAGATCCTTCGTATCGACGTGATCTCCGGCTTGGACGAGAATCTCCTCAACAACGCCGTCTCGATTGGAGTAAATTGTCGTTTCCATCTTCATGGCTTCGAGGGTCACCAGGCGATCACCTTGACGTACTTCGGTACCCTCCTCGACAGAAACGGAGACGATCAGTCCGGGCATTGGCGCCCCGACATGATTATCATTTGCGGGATCGATCTTCCGGCGTTGTTGAACTTTATGGGCAAGACTTTGATTAAGCACTCGCACTTCACGGGGCAAGCCATTCAATTCGAAGAACACAGTGGAGTAGCCCTTCTCATCTGGTTCTCCCACGGCCATCAACTTTATTATCAGAGTCTTACCTGGTTCAATTTCGACAGCAACTTCCGTATCAGGATCCAGTCCATAAAGAAAAACATCGGTCGGCAAAACCGAGACGTCTCCATAGTGAGCCCGGTGCTCGACAAAGCTCTTATAGACCTCAGGATATAGCAAATACGAAACGACGTCTCGACGGCGGATCTTGCGCCCGAAGCGTTTCTCCAGTTCAGACTCGCTCTGAGCAAAATCGGCAAACGGCAAGTGAGCTCCCGGCCGGTCGGTGAGTGCCCGGGCCCCTCTCAGGACCTTTTTCTGAAGTTGAGCCGGGAATCCTCCATAAGGCTGTCCCAGATTTCCTTTGAAGTAATCGATAACGGACTCGGGAAATGAAATCTCTTGGTCGGGGTCCAGAATGTCCTCAACGGTCATATCGTTCGTGACCATGAACAAGGTCAAATCGCCAACGACCTTGGAGGATGGTGTTACCTTAACAATATCTCCGAAGAGCTGATTGACCTGGGCATAGGTTCGGCAAATGTCATGCCAGCGTGCCTCCAACCCCATGGAATAGGCTTGTTGATAAAGATTTGTGTACTGCCCACCCGGCATTTCGTGTTGGTAGACTTCCGCTGTTCCAGCGCGAATGACTGGTTCGAACGGAGCATAGTACTGGCGAACCACCTCCCAGTACTCAGCCGTACGGTTTAAATCACTTATCTCAAGGCCTGACTCTCGCTTCGAGAAACGCAGCGTCTCGACAAAAGTGTTGAGATTCGGCTGCGAAGTCAAACCGGAGAGAGGGGCCATCGCTACGTCAACGATGTCTACTCCGGCCTCGACAGCCTTGAGGAGGGTAGCCATCTGACCTCCACTGGTATCGTGCGTATGAAAGTGGATCGGCAATCCAACCTCGTCCCGAAGTGCCTTTACC
>DATGOF010000123.1:0-5391 GCA_035306285.1 Acidobacteriota bacterium
CAGCCCCTTCGAACGTTGCTATCCTCTCCGGGAATTCTCGTATTCATCCTGATCCTGCTCGTGACCGCAATCAATGTGACGGTTCCGACATCCGCAGCCGAGCCAGAGGGCAGAATTCTGCTCGCGGGTGCGGCAACCAGCAATATCACGCCGCCGCTGGGTACTCTAATCGTCGGCGGATTTGCTCCTTACCCGTCTGTCCATGTCCACGACGAATTGCACGCCCGCGCGCTGGTGCTCAACGACGGGAGAACGACCCTTGCGCTGGTCGTTTGCGATGTCCTAGGAATGCACCGCAGTGTCAGCGTCGAGGCACGACGTATGATTCAAGAGAGCACGGGCATACCGCCGGAAAATGTAATGATCTCCGCCACCCATACCCATTCGGCCGGCACGGCGCTGGGTACGAACCGGTATGTCAACGAGCAAATACTCGATGAGTACCAGAAGTTCCTCGCCGGGAGGATTGCCGACGCGGTGAGGCGGGCAAAGAATCTGCTGCGACCTGCGAAAATTGCTTTTGGCAAGGTGGAGGCAGGCGAATACTTAATCAGCCGGCGCTGGCACTTGCGGGAAGGCAAAGAAAAAACCGACTATTTCGGGCGGATCAACCGGGTGTGGAAAACCTCGGCGCCGAATGATGACTACTCTAAACCCGCCGGCCCGGTTGATCCCAACGTCTATTTCATCGCTTTGCGCGAACCCAATGGCACGCCTCTGGCCATTTACTCTGCTTACTCCGCCCACTACGCGGGTGACACAGGACGAGGTAATATTTCAGCCGATTACTACGGAATGTACTGTGAAAAGCTGAAGCAGCTGTTGACCTCGTCGGAGCAGGATCCACCTTTTGTGGCCATGATGGCGAATGCTACCAGCGGGGATATCGGGCTTAACATTCGCCACTTTCAAAATCTGGACGCCGCCCAGGGGAACTACCGCCGATCGCGTTTGATGGCCGACGGTCTTGCCGGCCGCGTGTATGGCGCGTTAGCTCAGCTAGAATGGAAAGACTTCGCGGAACTCGATGTCCGCTTTCGCGAAGTGGAGATGGCCTGGCGCTCAATAGAGCCTGAACTTATCGAGTGGGCGAAGGAGGTCGAAGCCAGGGCGCCTCGGCTGCCGGAAGGTAATCTGCCGGTAGCTGCTCGCTGGCCTACGACTCCAGAGTTTGTTTCCCCTCTCAGCTATGCCGGTCGCGTCCAGAGCCTCGCTCGGGTCACGGAGCCGGCCAAAGTGCCGTTACAGGTGCTTCGTTTAGGAGAGATCTGTATCGGAACGACTCCTGTAGAAACCTACACTGAAGTGGGGCAAGCTTTTCGCGAGCGCAGTCCCTTCGCCAACAGTTTCATGGTGGAGCTGAATCACGGCTACCTCGGCTACCTGCCCACCCCACGACACTTCGAGCTAGGCGGCTACTCTACCTGGCCGGGTACCAACTACCTGGAACCTCAGGCTTCCGAGAAGATCGTCGATTATCTGATCGAGATGGCCCGCGAACTCCAGGAAGCTGCCGGAAAAGAGTAGACGAGCTGATAGGGCTGCTATTCCCGATTCATGAATTGAACACGTCGGGTTTCAGCAAGGACAGCTCCTCGAGTCCTTGCACGAACCTTCCCTTCCATAGGCGGAAAGGCAACGCTGGGGAAAACCTTGAGGAGTTTAAAAGACAACCATGGGAAATTCTCCCTGTGTCCCAATTGAATCCTAGTCTTTACGAACGCTAGACCGTGTCAGAGACACTTACCATGTACAGGGAGGGTACCCTGAGGACACGTTATCGCGCCCATTACCGGTGTTTTCCTCTCAATGTCGAATACTCTTACAGACTGTTTTTCGCGGCAAACTCTCATGTTTGCCTGTATTTGGCGTCGAACAAGGGCCCAAAACGGGGAAAAATGTAGCGCTTTTTTACAATCGCGTCTTTAAGCTGTATACAGTGCCAACGTTTGTGGAATTTGCAAGCTACTGCATTAAAAAGAGTTACCGTCATAAGTCTTATAGTATCAGTAACTTGGCATGACAATTGCATTCTATTCTTCCAGTGTATTGATGCAGGTCTGAAAGCGGGAAAAAATACCCGAGGGTTTGGGGCCATTTAAGTTGCTCAATTTGACTGAGTCGCTGCGGGAAGCGCGTAACTGGTCTTTTTGACTTCTGTTGAGACAGATGGTGTTGAACAAGTGTCAGACCTGCTTCTGGTAGAGGCTGTTGAGGCCTGAAAGGGGGGTAATTTATGAAAGCGAATCTAGCTTCTGTACCCGTACGACATCTAGAAACCCGTACTCTGACAGGCATTAATTGCCTGGTGATTGATACCAGTCAGCTGTTTTGCGAAGCCACGGCCACGCTGCTCAGCAATCGGGCCAATGCTCTGCTTAATGTGACCAAAGCCTCGACTGATCAGGCGCTGACCGTCATTGCTGAATCGAAACCGGATATCGTCCTAATAGGACCAAATATCGATCCCCAAGAGGCGTTTGAGCTGGTCTGGCAGATTAAAGAGGAGTTCCCGACAGTACGGATTATTGCCCTGGGTCTCGACTCTGAGGAGGACCGAATCCTCGATCTAATCGAAGCAGGCGTGGCAGATTATCTGCTGCGCCATGAATCTGTAGATGACCTGCTCCGAACCATTGTCGCAGTCAGTCAGGGACGTTCTCTTTGTTGTGGCCGGATCATGGCTCGGGTTTTCAGTCGGATCAGTCAGCTGTCTCAGACTTACGGGCAGAAGCCCGTGTCTACCGGGACTCCGACCTTTCGAGAGAAGGAAATTCTAGCGCTTATGGCTCGCGGCTTCAGTAACAAGGAAATTGCACTTTCTCTCGATATTACACCGTCGACGGTCAAGAACCACGTCCACAAGATCCTCTCGAAGTTCGGGGTGGATAGTCGGGAAGAAGCGGTCCGTTACTGTTTTCAGACGGGTATTCTGAAGAACGTTGACCGAAATTGAACTGAAAGGCCCAAAAGCCTATCAGATAGAGAGTCTAAGAAGGCGGGAGGAGGAGGAAGGATTCTGCAAGAATGGAAGCGCTTTGTCGAAGGAGACTTCCTGTACAAGCTAGCTGACAGTCCAGTCCTAAACGAGGAGGCGTGTGGCTGACGCAACACGGCTTCTGATCGTAGCTGAAAACCAGCTCTTTCGCGAGTCTCTAGCCGCGGTGCTGGCTCGATCAGGCGGACGTATGTCTATCGAAGCGGCATCGGACAAGAGCGAGGCTCTTCGGCATCTGGAGAGGTTTAATCCCAACGTCCTGCTGATCGATGTCACACTCGATCATAGCGGGGCAATTGAGCTGACTGAAGAAATCAGTCGCCAATCACAGGAAACCCACGTCATACTGCTGGGAATTCCGAACTCGACAACAGAAATTATCCGTTGTGTCGAAGCAGGTGCTCGCGGCTTCGTTTCCCGAAACGGCTCGATCGACGATATTCGCCAGCTAATCGACCGGGTCCTTCAAGGAGAGACTGTCTGTTCTCCCGAGATCGCTCACGATCTCTTTGCTCGGCTGACCGAACTGGCCCATGAACGACGAAGGCGCGAGCCGGCGGATTCCGCTAACCTAACTCCACGTGAGCTGGAAGTTCTTCAGCTGATCGCAGAAGGAATGAGCAACAAGGAGATTGCCAGTGAGCTATATTTATCCCTGCATACTGTAAAGAATCACGTGCATAATATTTTGACCAAATTGAAGGTCCGTCACCGCACGGAAGCGATTAAGTATGCTTTTGAGAGAAAGTGGATACGACGAAAAGGCAACTCTTGATAAAGTTCCTCGCAACAGCGTCCTGCCCTACCTGGCCTCCGGGCTGCGCGGAAAAAGTGCAGTGAGATAGTGATCAACTCCTCTATTTGAGGAGGATGTTTCAGATAAAAATCACGGTACAAGCCGTGAGAAGTTGCTCAGGAAGACCCTCGCCGGCGTGGCGCGAGGAGTTGGTGTCTCGAATTGACTGCAAAAACGGTATGCAGGTCAATGGAATCGATTGAAGCAAGTCGTTAGAAGGACAAACAATCACGGGCTGAAGCGAGTTGGTCTCCAGCGCCCCCTGACTCGCCGAAGTGCACTATTCAAGACTGGAGAAAGGATGAACCACGCAATTCGTGTTCTAGTCGTCGACGACAATCAGCTATTCTGTGAAGCAGCCTCAGCACTATTGAACAGGGAGCACCGGATTGAAGTCATTGGGACGGCAACCTCGCAGGATCATGCCGTCAGGATAGCCCGGTCCACCCCAACGGACGTGGCACTGATCGGTCCTAACCTGCTCAAGAGTGAAGCACTCCGATTGATCGGGACGATGAAGGCAGAATTGCCGGATGTCCGAATTGTCGCTTCCGGAATTCAGGCGGATAAGAGAAGTATTCTTGCGGTCATCGAAGCGGGAGCCAGCGACTACGTCCTGCAGAATCAGCCCTCCTCCGATCTTGTTCGGTGTATTGTCAAGGTCGGTCTTCGAAAAAGAAGCCAGGGTCGCTCACACGCGCCCCCGGCACGAATGCACGAACGTCCCTATCTCTCCGGCAAGTTCAACGGAATGGTGGTAGGCGTGACTCCCTGGTTGACCACTCGTCAGACTCAGATCCTGCGCCTGATGGCCGAGGGTCGCACAAACAAGGAGATCGCTGACGAGCTAGGAATTGCCCTTAGCACCGTTAAGAACCATATCCATCAAATACTCACGCGGTTCGGCGTGGAGTCTCGAGAAGAAGCAGTCCGCTCTGGCTTCCGCAGTGGTATCCTGACCTGATCGCTAAAGCCATTTTCCAGGCGATAGAGCCGTTTTCCGATCGAAAAAGCTGTTTTTTCCGGCCGGCTCTGCATGTAGTATAGAGTACAAGATCAAGCAAATCCTCGAGGTTATGCGGGAAGCCTCAATGACAAAAGCTCAAGTCCGAATCCTCTCTATCTCTGGTAGTCACCGCTCCGGTTCAACCCTACTAGATCTTTTGCTGGGCAGCCTGCCTGAGACCTGCAGTCTGGGTGAAGTTCAGAGTCTAAAAGATGCCTAAACCTGGGGAAATCCTGTTATTGCCAAAACCTATATGCTGACTGTTCTTTCTGGCAGGGTGTGAACTCTAGATTAGCTGCCTCCCTAGGTATTCCGCAGCCATGCTGCAAGTATAGCGTTCCCAATGCAAGGAGCGATGTCCTCGGCATTGGTTTAAACTTCCATCGCCTCCGTTTTATTCGCTTATTCTGGCAGGCAGTTTCGGAAGAAAGTGGGGCTCGAGTGATTGTTGATTCCTCAAAATCTCCAACACTTCTGGCGTGCCGACTACTATATGCCCCCCATCCCGTATTTACTATTCACTTAGTTCGCGATCCACGCAGCGTCGTCGCATCATTTGTGAGAGAAAAACGAGGAGCAGTCTCCCAACAC
>DATGOF010000124.1:0-2995 GCA_035306285.1 Acidobacteriota bacterium
GACCGCGACAAGGTGGACGGCGGCAGGTCGAAACTGCTCAACAGCACACCCAGACTACCGAACAACAGATTCGAGACGATCTCCAGGAGTGGCTCGACGAAGACCTCCTTGCGATCCTGGACATGTATAGGGGTACTGTCGGGAGCGGCTATCGCCAGCTTCGTGGTCTCATGGTTTTTCACTCGCCCACCCGAGATAGTGATTATGCGGAAGAGATTCTGCAGGAACTAATCGCCGGGAAAATAGTAATCGTTGACTTGTCACAAGGGGACGAAGCGGTCGTTAAGTATCTTTCCGAGCGGGTGATTAACCACATTCTTCACGACGCGGCACAGAGATTTGCGAGAGGGCAGGACCCGCACAGGATCCAGATCTACCTTGAAGAGGCCCATCGATTGTTCGAGCGAGACAAGTTTCTCAGGCCCCAAGAAGCGGATCCCTATGTTCGGCTTGCCAAGGAAGCGGCTAAGTACAAGATTGGTCTCGTGTACGCAACTCAGGAAGTAAGCAGCGTAGCACCTGAAGTTCTAGCGAACACGTCGAACTGGATTGTAACCCACCTAAACAACAAAGCCGAAGTGCGAGAGCTCTCCAAGTACTACGAGTTCGAAGACTTTGCCGAGTTGACTCTGAAGGCCGAAGACGTCGGATTTGCCCGTCTTAAAACCCTGAGTGGGCGGTATATTATTCCGATACAGATTCGATTGTTCGACGAATCAATGATCCGCGATGCTCGAGAGGCGAATTTGCGTCGGTTGCGCGTGAGGGAGCAGGGTACATAATGCCGTACCGGTCGTCTTCACGAAGGATACAACGTAGTCGCAGTATTGGTCATGTGCCTATTGTCGAAAACGAGTTCATCCGTGAACGTTTGGGCTCATACCGCGTCTTCATTCCCGAGCCAGGTGTAAGGCTGGATGCAGATCTACTCATTAACGCGATTCACCTCCAACCCGTTGCGCCGAAGGAGGCGGTGCGTTGGGCAATCGCCATTGACGGCTCTCCACATGAAGTTCCTGTGCGCGAAGAGTATCCCAGTACTCGAGTGGGTTACATTCAGATTGGTGGGGTCCTAGTAAACCTAAGACAAATGCTGTCGCAGTCACGAGAGCATCTCGTTGACCCGGCGATTATTCGTGAGTCAATCCTCGCATCGCTTTACTCTGTAGTATTACCCGGCTCGAATGTTTGTCATGCAGATATGCCAACTGTACGCGACTCCTGGCGAGCGGAAGTACATCGAGTGTTTCAGGAGTGCAGAGTTGAGGACTTCTCCCTGTTTGACATCTATAAGAGCTTAATGTCAATTTCTGGGCGAGTTACCGAGGATGACGAGATTCTGTTGGCCAAGTGTTCGGCTTCGACCGACTGCGGTGCCGTGGACGTTCCCGTACCTGTTCAAGGTCGCCCCTGCCCGCAATGCGGCCAGCCATTATTTCCGACAGATGCGCTAAGATTTCACGAGGGTGTCTCCGAGCACGATTCAAACGTTCTGGTCCTGAATCGTTTGATGCAGGTCCTCGAGCACCTCACGATGGTTGGCCATCTTGAGTGGCTTAGGAGAAGGGCTTCCCACACTCTAGGAACGATAGCCTTCATATTTGATGGTCCACTTGCCATCTTTGGTCCTCAGGCGACGTTGCATCGAGCAATCCTTGGATATCTGCATCGGTTGGAAGCGGAATTGGAGGAAAGGAGCCTACTTCCTCCGCTTATCATCGGAGTGGAGAAGTCTGGCCAATTCGTTGAACACGCAACAGCCATTGCGGACAGCATTCCTCCTGGTCACCTGATGATGCTCCCGGATGAATACATCTACTCTCGCATACTAACGTTCCGTCAAGACACCAGCCGACCATATGGTGCGGATACCTATTACGGACAGAAGTTTTTCTACAAGACGCTCAAGAACCAGATCTTCACTTTAACCGTTCCGAAGCGACCCGGTCAGCCTGACAATCCGTGGGAACCAAGGCACTATCCTCGACTGGCCGATTCACTGTCACTGATCGAGCAAATTGCCACTGTCTTGTATGAGAATGCTCTGATCCCTGTAGCTCTTGCCCATGAGTATGTATCGATCCCGCTCCGGACGGGTTCTCGGGTTCTTCAACTTTTATCTCAGCAATATCTTGGAAGCAGCGACCAAAATTCAAGAAGTAGTTAGCAGCCAAGCTACATAAGACTTGTCTGACCAACTGAAGAACAGAAGGGAACACTAGTCAGTGTGGACGTACCCGCGGGGTTCGGGTACTAGCCGATGCGAGAAAATGCTTTGAAGCGAGATCACCCGTATCGCCGAACAGCATCCGCTAATGGGACCATGCGAGCGGGATCAATCCCAGTGAAGACTACAGGATGTGTCCAACCCCTTTTAGACAGTGGGAGAAGTGGTTAGGCGTCGGGAACGATTCGGAGATTGCCGACGACACGTAAATTTGTCCCCCCATGGTGGGACGATGGGCTCAGCCGAGCTGTGGTGACCCCAAGAACGCCCTAGACCGAACCGGCAAAGGCAATAACAGACGCGACGAGCCAGACGACCAGGCCAATCGCTTGCGCCTTCGAGACGAAGGGCGCGAAAACAGAAGTCTCAAATAACGGCTCGGTGACAAGGACTTCGAGGTAGCGATCCTGTGACCTACTTGAAAGGTGGAGCCGCCGCATGCCTAAAGATTGAAGATCGCTGACAGATGTATCGGACGCGGCCAGTGTATGTCGGTGAATGGCGTCACCCCTTCTTTCCCAGCTTTTCGAGCTCGCGGTCGAGGTGCTCGTTGTAGCGGCGCACAAAGGTCAACAAGCTCTCCTTCTCCGCCTCCGTCATGGCCTGGTACACCGCGAAATCCCGCTCCAAGCGCCTGCGGTGCAGCTCTTCATGTTGGCGCTTGATTTCCTCGCCTTTGGGCGTGAGCCGGAAGAACACTTCTTTCCTGTTTCCTTCCCGCTGGTAGCGCTCGATCGCCTTCCTTCATCCGCAAGAGCCTCCGGGTGA
>DATGOF010000125.1:0-2497 GCA_035306285.1 Acidobacteriota bacterium
AACTTCCAGATGCCCCGGAGTGGGCCTATCGAAATAGCGGTATTATGATCCATTCCCAACCTCCAGAAACAATGACTCGAAACCAGGACTTTCCAATCTCGATCGAAGTCCAGCTGCTCGGAGGTGGCGATTCAGGTGAACGCCCGACCGCAAATCTTTGCACGCCGGGGACTCATGTCGAGATGGACGGGGGACTCGTCACAAAACACTGCGTTCAATCCACTTCCAGGACCTATCGGGGCGACCAGTGGGTGCAGGTTGAGGTGCTGGTTCTAGGCTCGTCCCGGATTGAGCATATCGTTGAAGGAGAGACGGTCCTTGTCTACAAGAAACCGCAGATCGGAGGCGGTTCTGTCCGTCATTACGATCCATCAGTCAAAAAAGACGGAAAGCTACTGTCCAGCGGGTACATTTCGCTACAGAGTGAAAGTCATCCGGTCGAATTTCGCAATATCGAGCTCTTGAATCTAGCCGGATGCATGGATCCTAAAGCAGAGAACTATAAGAGTTATTATCAGTATCCCTTAGAAGCCAGCTGTGAGTACCGGTAGGGAATCAGTGCGGCTGCGAGCCGCAAACGGCAGGCGGGACTACACCCCAATTGGAACTTCAATCTCGCGTTATCAGGCGTACCCGGAATCCACAAAAACATTCTTAAATTGGTCCCGAAGCTACAGGATTAACCAAGACCTGTCGGCCTGAGGTGAAAGTTTGCCATGGCGTGCAAGAACTTCCACCCCAGGCCGCGTCCCTCCATTTCTTCTGGGAGCAGGGGGGCTCTGAGCTCAGCGTGTGGCCAGATCGTACACCAGTCCTGCGACCCCACCTGAGATGGCCCCTACTGCCGCACCTTTTTTACCGCCCGCAGCGGCGCCGATTGCTGCCCCGGCACCGGAGCTTCCGGCTACGATCAAGACCTCACGCTCCCATGAGCGTTTCTTTTCAGACCTGACCGGTTGGGGAGCGGGACTCGCGGGAACCTCTCGTATGACGGTTCTCTCCGTCACGATCGGTTGACTCACGGTCTGGTAACGCTCGGTGACCGCAGGTTGCGAGGTTGCTTGATAGTAGGTGACCTGTTCCCGAGTCGCAGGACGAGGATCAGAAAGAGATACCGGGTAAACACCGGCTTCATCTCGATAATAGAGCTGTTCGCGGCCTGCGTCATTGGGAATAATCAGGTGCCCGGTCCGACCGTCAGTCAAGAGTACCCGAACAATCCTCGCTTGAACGGCCCCATCCGGAGTCCACACTTGATCGTAGACAGGACCGGATGTCAGGAGCGACCAGTCGGAGAGCTGGCGCCTTTGCTGAAAATAGTTGAGTAGGGAGGAGACCAGAAATACAGAAACGGCGAAAATTGCCAAGAGGATTAAGTGTCTTCTCGTGATCGTAACAGTCATGGCCTTGCTCCTTTCCTACTTCCTTAGACGGAGGGGTAAGAAACAAAGTTCATCGCGAGGAAGCCGTCGCGGCCTTCAGAGGGCGGATGCTAATCACTACTAACGAACAGCTATTCCAGGAAAGGTTGGAAGGTCTCTTCACTGCCGGCCTTCAAATCATGGTCCATGATCATGCGGGCACAACTATTCCATCGCAACAGGGCTTCGTCGTCATCGGGCGGCTTAAGCTTCTCAGCCTTCTCGTATTCGTCCATGGCGCGGCGAAACCACTCGTAAGCGACCGAATCCGAATTTGGCAGCCCCTGGTGTAGGCGGGCTCGAGCTCTTCGCTCATAGATGATACCGGTGTAATAGGTGACGTGGTATTCGTCTTTCAATTTGGACACCAGCTCCAGAGACCGATTGAACCGCTCGGCCCAACCGCTTTCGAACTGGTCAGTCAAGGCTAGAATCAGATTCACAAGAGCTTTCTGATGATCCGGTTCGATTCGCAAAATGTCCCGACAGATACTTTCTGCCTGATCAGGTTGATTGAGGAGGCGGTAGCGTTCTGCCCTTTGCAGGGCCCTCGGAATGGCGGGCGGGGAAAGTTGTTTCAATTCGAATTTCATAAGCCTCTCCCAAATTAGTCGCTCCCTGACCTGAAGATGCGAAAGAGCTTTGTGATCGGATCATAGAACTGGTCAACGACGCGCTCTTTTAAAGGAATGATTCCATTGTCGGTAATCTTGATCCCTTCCGGACAGACTCTGGTGCAACACTTAGTGATATTGCAGAAGCCGATACCCTGCGCTGTCTTCAAATCTGCAATTCGATTCTCGGTGTCAAGCGGATGCATTTCCAAACTGGCCACATGAATAAGGAATCGAGGGCCAATAAACTGATCAAACTGAGCATGCTCTCGAAGGACGTGGCAGACATCCTGGCACAGAAAACATTCGATGCATTTTCGGAATTCCTGGACCCGGTCCACATCCTCCTGCGCGATACGCCAGCTGCCATCTTCACGATCCGGAGGTCGCGGCCGAAACTTGCGGATCCTTTTCTTCACTTCGTAATTCCAGGAAACATCGGTGACCAGATCCTTCAAATGG
>DATGOF010000126.1:0-14789 GCA_035306285.1 Acidobacteriota bacterium
TACTCACCTTCTGGTTACTATGTCTATCTAAAGCACGGGGGGGTAGACCTTTTACCCCATCTCGTTCTCGTTGAGATCGAACTCTGCAACGATGTCACCGATGAGGCTCTGCTACGCTGGGACATGAGAGGGGATGACGGCTACCCCGACCGCGTTGTCGGTGGGCGCTATCTGGTCAGCTGGGACGGCCAACTGATCGGAACTTATTCCACTGGCAGTTATTTTTTTGAGAAGAGCTATCTCTACACTGAATTTATTCGTCGACTTCTTTTCCTGGGAAACCGTCTCTTCCCAAGGGGCGTGTTTCATGACGAACCGGGCGCACAGGTTTATTATTCACTTGGTTTTGACCAGTATCTGTTAACTTCCGACCGTATCGAGAGTGGATGGACTCGGCTGTTTGGTGCTCTAAAAGGAATTCAAACCTTCTGCCGAAAGAACGATATCGATTTCGTCCTGATGCTGATGCCGTCTCGCTATCTCTTCGAAAATAAGGAACCCTATACGAGTTATGCAGCAAAGATCTTCAAGCGCGCAGTGCACATGGCAAATGCTCATAATCTTCCGATGCTCGACATCTCAACGGTTCTTGAAAAAGAAGGAGGAGAATCCCTTTTCTTCGATTTTGCTCATCTCACTGTTGAAGGAAACAAGGCGGTCGGGAACGCCCTCGCCGAGGAATTATCGACCCGCTTGAAAGGTAAGAGATATTTTCAGGATGCCTTCCTCTCCAGATAGTCTCCGCCACTTGCAGCTCCTATGACGAGAATTCTTGGCCTGTCAGCCTACTACCACGATAGCGCAGCTTGCCTGGTCGAAGACGGACGCATTGTAGCAGCGCTGCAGGAGGAGCGTTTCACTCGTGAGAAACACGACGATTCGTTCCCTCAAAAAGCCATTGAGGCTGCTCTTCATCTGGCGAGCTGTACGGTCGCTGATCTTGACTATGTCGTCTTTTACGAGAAGCCATTCTCACGCTTTGAGCGGCTCCTCGAGACATATCTACAGCACTGTCCCCGAGGACTTCGCTCCTACATGAAAGCCATTCCGGTCTGGATCAAGAAGAAGCTGTGGCTTAAGGATGAAATCCGCAAGGCCCTCAACTATGAGGGACCGGTGCTATTTGCCGATCACCACGAATCACACGCCGCCTCCGCGTTCTACCCTTCTCCGTTTCAGGAAGCAGCCATCCTCACCGTGGATGGAGTGGGAGAATGGACAACCACTACGCTGGGTTCAGGAAACGGAAATCGGATTGATTTGCACCGCGAACTCCGGTTTCCTCACTCGCTGGGACTCCTCTATTCAGCATTCACCTATTATCTCGGCTTCAGAGTTAATTCTGACGAGTACAAAGTCATGGGTCTTGCACCGTATGGACGTCCCATCTTTACTGACCTCATCCTGGAGAAACTGATCGACCTCGATTCGGATGGGGCTTTTTCTCTGAATATGGACTATTTCGACTATGAGGTCGGTCTCAGAATGACTTCCGACCGGTTTGCCGAATTGTTTGGAGGCCCGCCCAGAAAGAAGCACGAGCCTTTGACCGAGCGGCATAAGAACCTGGCCGCTTCCATTCAACGGGTCACTGAGGAGATTATCCTCAGGATGGCGAGAGAGCTTCGAAAAACGACGGGGGCCCGACATTTGTGTATGGCCGGCGGCGTGGCTTTAAACTGCGTGGCCAATGGCCGTTTGCTTCGTGAATCGGGCTTCGAAAAACTCTGGATTCAGCCGGCTTCTGGAGACGCCGGGGGAGCTCTCGGCTCGGCTCTCGCTGTCTGGCACGGCTATCTGGAATGTGATCGAACCATCGTAGAACCTGACCGACAGGAAGGATCACTACTTGGAACCTGCTATTCCTCCACAGAGATCGAGCGATCCCTTAGCTCCGAAGGAGCCGTGTACCATCGCCTCGAGTGGCCGGAGGTGCTGAACGTCACCGCTGGCGCTCTCGCAAAAGGTGAAGTAGTCGGCTGGTTCCAGGGACGGATGGAATTTGGTCCGCGTGCGCTGGGCAATCGGAGTATCCTGGCCGATCCTCGGAAGCCGGAGATGCTTGATGAAGTTAACCGGAAAATCAAGTATCGCGAGTCCTTTCGCCCGTTTGCGCCGGCCGTTCTTGAGCAGGAGGCACACCGCTATTTCGCGCTGGACTCGCCGAGTCCTTACATGTTGCTGGTAGCACCGGTACATGCGGCCGTTCGTGAAAGGATACCGGCGGTAACTCACGTGGACGGTTCGGCTAGAATCCAGACAGTCAATGAGGGGAGCAATCGGCGATTCTTCGAACTGTTGAAGACCTTCCATGCGCTCTCCGGTTGCCCCGTTTTACTGAACACAAGCTTCAACGTAAAAAACGAGCCGATCGTGGAATCTCCAGAGCAGGCTTACCGATGTTTCATGCGAACGGGATTGGATCTACTCGTCCTGGAAAACTGCATTCTCTATAAATGCGAGCAACCAACCGGATTATGAGGGGGACGCATTGCGAGAAAAGCTGAAAAGCCTGGGTCGCCTTATCAAGCGGTGCCTGCTCGCGATCTCTCACCAACTGGCACGGGTCAATACAGCGCTGCTGATGATCTTTTCATTTTACCTGCTGCTTGTTCCCATTGGCTTCATACGTCGACTATTTCTGAAACCAACGAGAGGATGGCGGGTACGCGAGCCGTTGAAGCGAGAACACTTCGAAAAGCAATACTGACCGCAAATAGCCTCTTACCGCCCGGAGCCTAGTTGCACTACAAGATCACGGGCCGCCTGACTCAAAGGTCGCACTTGCCCCTCCTGCAAATTGACTTCCCAGATCAGATGGACCTCCTGCTGATCTAAGGCCCGCATCGCTACAAAATCAATGACAAAACGCGGAGGCTCATTCTGGATGGCCTGCCACTGCCGAAACTCATAGCCTTGCAGTGAGCCCTCCACCAGCTGTCCCATAATCTGGGACTGATCGATCAGCAGCTGATACGCCTCCTTTGTGGCCGGTGTAATCTCGGGAGCCGTGAACCCCTGTGCCTCTTCGGTAGCCTCCGGGGATTCTTCTGATGCAAGCGACGGGGCCGTATCAGAGTACAGAACGACGTTCTCATCTCCACTGCTTACGATGACAGGCGCACCCGCAAGCACGCGCGGCTGGGCTTCCTTTGGGGGAGGGGGAGGAAGCTCGAACAGTTCAGCCTGGCCCTCCGGCCGTGCAGCGGAAAGGGTGACCGACACAACTTGTTCCACCATTCGATGACGTGCCTCGTCCCAAATCAATAGGGTTGTAGAGGCTACGATCGAGCCGACCAACAACACAAAATAGAAAGCCTTCTTCCAGGAGGAAAAGCGGTAATAGTCACCTGACCGCTCGTCGCTCCGAAACTTTCGACGAAGTGCGTCGGCCTGCGCCCTCAGGTCTGAGGTTCCTGCTCGAGATTCCTGATGATCCACCTGGTCTGATGAATGCACGATTCTTAGTGGCTCTCCTGCTGTTTATGGCGACTCCGCTCTTTGAGGTACCCCAGTATGAAGTCATCCAAATCTCCGTCCAAGACGGCTTCAACCTGGCTTGTCTCAATCGAGGTGCGATGATCCTTCACCATTCGATAAGGATGGAGAACATATGACCGAATCTGGCTTCCCCAGGCGATGTCGGCTTTCTGATCCTCCATCTCCTGGAGCTCTGCCCGCCGGCGTGCTATCTCCAGTTCATAGAGCTTGGATCTGAGGATCTTCATCGCCGTCTCGCGGTTGCGATGCTGCGACCGCTCATTCTGACATTGTACAACAATGCCCGTCGGGATATGGGTGATGCGCACCGCCGAGTCGGTTACGTTTACGTGTTGCCCACCGGCTCCAGAAGAACGATAGGTATCGATCCTGAGATCCTTCTCTTCAATCTCGATCTCCTCTGTATCGTCTTCAATTTCAGGAGTGACGAAGACCGAAGCAAATGATGTGTGTCTCCGAGCACCCGCATCGAACGGCGAAATACGGACCAGCCTGTGAACACCAATCTCGGCCGACAAATATCCGTAAGCATAAGGCCCCTTGACAAGAAAGGTCACCGATTTGACGCCTGCCTCTTCGCCAGCCTGGTAGTCGGTAATTTCAGTGTCATAGCCATGTTGCTCGGCCCAGCGAAGATACATGCGCAACAGCATCTCCGCCCAATCCTGGCTTTCTGTTCCGCCAGCGCCCGAGTGAATTGTGACAATCGCGCTGTTGATATCATGCTCCCCGGAAAGAAGTGTTCGCAGCTCGATCTTTGAAAGCTCTCGTTCAAGAGATTCGAGCGTCGACTGTAAATCAGCCTCGACATCTTCTCCCTCTTCACGAAGCTCGATCAACGCACCCAGATCGGCCAGCCGAGCTTTACAAGCTTCGGCCAATTTCACGGTGTCTTCGAGTTGGCGCCGACGCTTCAATACGGCCTGCGACGCCTCAGGATCATCCCAGAAAGTCGGCTCTGCTATCTGGGCTTCGATCTTCTGGAATTCACGTTGTTTCCCCTCTACGTCAAAGATACCCCCAGAGATGTTCCACTCGTTCTCTGAGGCTTTCGTATTCAGTCTGAATCTCTTCGCTCACTCAGTTACTCCTTCCCGATACGATTTCTAAAGCTCCCCGCCAGGGCAGCGAAGATAGTCGAAACTATTATCGCAATAACTGGCCATTGCCCGAGACGAACAAAGACAGAGTCCCCTTCCACCGAAGAGACTGTTGCCACGATCAAGTCTGTTTCGAAGAGTCCGCTGACTTCCAACGTTTCTCCCATCGGAGAGATAATAGCTGAAAATCCGCTGTTGGCGGCACGCAGCAGGGGGCGCCGGACTTCGATGGCCCTCATGATCGCCATCTGCAGATGCTGATAGGGTGCTGAAGTTTTGCCAAACCATGAGTCGTTGGTAATATTCACCAGAACTCCGGCATCCTGTGCGGCCAGCGCCTTGCTATGTTGAGGAAAGATCGCTTCATAGCAAATCAAGGTTCCAAACGATAAATCCCCGACAGTCCCGACTTCAAGCTGTTCCCCTGCAGCGAAATCGCTGACCTCCTGGACCAGCGGGTTGACGAACGTGAGGAGAGTCTGGAAAGGAACGTATTCCCCAAACGGAACCAGATGAATCTTATCGTAACGGTAAACGACCTCACCTTGAGGACCGAGAACAAATGCGCTGTTATAATATTCCCCTTCTGAATGACGGCTGCTGTTAAACAACAGGTAAGTACCGGAACGCTGAGTCTTCGAAGACCAGAAGGTACGGAAATAAAAATCATCCGAGAAGTAAAAGGGGTTCTGTGCTTCCGGGAAGATGACAAAGCGTGCACCTTCAGCTACCGCCTGTTCGAATTGAGCAGCTAAGTCCTCGAAATATTTTCTGGCGTAGTACTCGCGACTCTCAGAGAGGGCCAGATTTCCCTGGACGAGTCCCACTGTAAGTTCTTCTCCGTAAGCTGGATTCCAAAAATAAAGCCTGTAAATACCGTATATATTGACGACGAGGAGAACCGCCGCCAGCAGCGAGGGCACAAACAATCGACGATGCCTCAGGAAATCAAAGAGGGCTGCATTAATTGCCACTACGAGGATGGAGATCAGGTAGACACCACCGATGTCACCAATCTGCACCATCGAAGTAAAGGGCAATTGTGAATAGCCGAGAGCGCCCCAGGGAAATCCGTTCAAGGGAAAGTATGTCCTTATCAACTCGGTCAAGGTCCAAAAAGCCGGGGCGCAGAGGAGTGCTAGCCTCAACGACCACCAGGAAACCAGCTGAAAAAGGAGCGTAAAAGGAAGCAAAAGTATCGTGAGTCCCAGCAGCATCAGGCCAAACACTGGAGCAGCAGCAATCCATGGAATCTGTCCGTAACTGGTCAAGACTGAAGGGATCCAGTAAAGGATCCCGCCAAAATAGGCAAATGAAAAAACAAGATGACCGAGCAAAGATTGCCGCCAGCGAGTGGCGTTTCGCAGGAACTCGAGGTATGGGATGAGGGCCACCCACGCGAGCGGGAAAATACTCCAGGACGGGAAGGCAAGGACCATAAGGAGTCCGGCCAGCGGGGGGAACAACCAGAGTCTGGTTTGCATCAATCCAACTTCTTAAGGTAGGTCGGAAAAGATTCGGCTTTAAGCTGCTCCTCTAGGCGCCTGGCCTCGAGCGGCGAGGCAAACGCTCCGACCCACACCCGATAATAGGGCGGAGATTCGCCCGGCCTCGGAGCTTGAAGTCGAGCCGGAAAGCTTTTTGCCTCCAGTCTCAAAAGGACCTGTCGAGCCTCCTGTTCCGTTGAGAATGCGCCAATCTGTACCGTGTACCGTGCTTCAGGTTCATCTGAAGGAGCGACCACACTCTCATCAGTCTGGTCATGATTCTCTGTTTGATTCTCCGTTTGAGAAACAAAGCTTCCCGGCTCTTCCGCCCAACTCTCCGAGGACTTGATTTCGGACCTGTTATTGTCAGGGATTCTTTCATCCTCAGAGGATTCCTGAGGACCAGACGGCTCGGAGCCACTCTGAGATGTCTCCGTTGATTCGCTCTTGCGAGACCCGCCGGAAACTGTCTCCCGGCGTTCCAGTTGCTGATAGAAATCGAGCATCGGGGCGACATCGGGGACAGGTTCACTGACAGATTCGGGTAATGACAGCTCAGCCGTCTCCCCAACATAATTCCTGCCGATCAGCAGTCCAATTAAATAAAAGGCAAAGACAAACCCGAGGATCACGCCGTAGAGCGTGAAGGCCTGCCTAGGACTCAGCTTCGCTTTCACTTGATCCTTTTTCCTTTTCAACCCTTTGCTTGACCAGGGGCGCAAAAAGATCAACAGGGATCGGAAAGACAATCGTAGAAGTCTGCCCCGTTCCGATCTCGGTTAAGGTTGAAAGATAGCGTAACTGAAAGGCAATCGGCTCTTCTGAAAGAACGTGTGCCGCGTCTTTCAGCCGCTCAGACGCCTCAAATTCTCCCTGGGCGAGGATCACCTTGGCACGACGATCCCGTTCCGCCTCTGCCTGGCGAGCCATCGCCCGCTGCATCTCGGTAGGCAAATCAACTGTCTTTATTTCAACCATCGACACTTTGATCCCCCAGACATCTGTGCTCGCGTCCAGGATTGTCTGCAATCGTTCGTTTAGCGTTTCACGCTCACTCAGGAGCTGATCGAGCTCGACCTCTCCCAGCACCGATCGCAATGTGGTTTGCGCCAGCTGTGAAGTCGCGTAAAGGTAGTTTTCCACAGTTACTATCGCTTTATTGGCGTCGACCACCCGAAAATAGACGATCGCGTTCACCTTAACCGTCACGTTATCCCTCGTGATAACGTCCTGGGCGGGCACGTCCATCGTCACGGTTCTGAGGCTAACCTTCTCGATTCGATCGATAGGTCGAAAAACCAAAACCAAACCCGGCCCTTTTGCTTCCGGCAAGAGTCGGCCGAGACGGAAGATAACGCCCCGCTCGTACTCGGACAGAATGTTGATCACCGAGAGAAGGTAAAGAACGATGATCCCAATTACGATAAGTGGCAGTGAAAGCATAATCGATTCCTCTCGTGGTAAATCGTGCTATTGCGCTGGCTTTCTGGAAGCCTTACTGAACCGGGTTCGGGCCAGCTCTCCGGAATCAAGCGGTTCGACTTTGAGATCAAGATTCTCCACCGCAACGACCCTCACCTTTTCCCCTTTCGGAATGTGAGTATCAGCAAAAGCCCTCCAGTTCTCTCCGCTTACAAAAATCCGGCCTCCCTGATCCGGAGTGATCTCAGAGATTACGGTGCCCACCAAACCGACCAGGCCAGCCTCTCCTGTTTGCACTTTCGAGCGATGCGACCTAACCGCGAGGTGAGCAAGAAAGATGGAGATTAATGCGAATGCAATGGTAACAGCCAGTGCCAGTCCCAAGTCAATGCGTAATGCAGGGTAGGGTGAATCGATCAAGAAGATGATCCCCAGCACCATTGAGACGACCCCACCAATTCCGAGAACCCCAAAACCCTGGATCGTTGCTTCGGCAATGAAGAGTCCAATTGCAAGCAAGATCAATAACACTCCAATCAAAGTCACCGGAAGCAGAGAAAATCCTAAGAGGGAAAGTAGCAGACAGATACCACCGACGACTCCGGGAATGATCATACCGGGTGCAGTAAACTCCAAGTACAGTCCCAGTAAACCGATCACCCCTAAAATCAAAGCAAAATTGGGATCAGCGATGGTCGTTAGTACTCGCTGCCTAAAGCTCTTCTCAAGAGTTCGTACAGGTATTCCCTGGGTCCTCAGTTCCAGCCTTTCGCCCCCAAAGCGCACTATCTCTCTGCCGTCCAGTTGTCTGAGCAGGTCACTCTCATCATCGGCAATAAGGTCGATGAGGCCGCCCTCCAGCGATTCCGCAGCTGTGTAAGACTTGCTTTCCAACACGCCCTGCTCGGCCATCTCGTAATTTCGCTTACGCTGCTTCACGATACTGCGAAGATTAGCCAGCGCATCATTTTGTACCTTCTTCATCATCACTTCGTTTTCCATGCCGAATGGAAAGACGGGGTGCGCCGAACCGGTATTCGTTCCCGGGGCCATTGCGGCAACGTCTGCCGAAAGAAGGATGAAGAAACCGGCCGAGGCAGCGTGAGCTCCTCGCGGGGCCACATAGCAGACAATCGGAACTGGCGAATTCAGGATCGTCTGAACGATCTCTTGCATGGAGATACCCAGCCCTCCTGGAGTGGAAAGGCGGATCAACAGGAATTCGGCACTCTCCTCCTGGGCTGTTTGAACTGCCTGTTGAATAAACTCTGAAGTAATTGGATCAATGGCACCATCGACTTCGACCCTTAATATGTCGCCATGGACTGCGACGACCAGGATCGTGCAGATCGAAACAAAGATCACAAGGAGACGAGCCATTCGCCTTCATGTTACATTCAGGAGACTAGAGAGACAACACGGAAGCTGATCAGACTCGTCAGCCCTCGAAAGGGTAGAGTACTGTTTTTTCGATTTGGAAAGTTCAGTGATTCAGATTCGTTTATTCGCCACGTTGAAGGATATAGCGGGCACTGATCGCATCGAGCTTGAGACAGACCGTCCGCTGCCCGTTCGAGAAGTTTTCGATCAACTTGTGCAGCGATACCCCGGTCTGGCGCGCTACTCTACCGTCGTTCAGAAAGCTGTCAATGAAGAATATACGGACTGGGAGCGAGAGGTAGTTTCGGGAGATGAAGTTGCCTTCTTTCCTCCTGTGAGTGGAGGCTAATTGATGGTCGCCCTGGTAACGGAAGAGATTCGCCCCCGCGAGTTAATCCAGCAGATAAAGGTTCCGGAAGCCGGAGCACTCGTCACCTTTGACGGGATCGTCCGTAACCATGCTCGTGGGCGCCGGGTTCGATATTTAGAATACGAAGCTTACGGATCGATGGCAGAGCGGGAGATGGAGAAGATCCGGACCGAAGCGCTGAGCCGTTGGCCGTTGACGGGATTGCTGATCGTACACCGGGTGGGCCGACTGGAAATCGGCGAAAGTAGTGTCTTCATCGCTGTCTCGGCAGCTCATCGAGGTGACGCGTTCGATGCCTGCCGCTATACGATCGACACCCTTAAACAGACGGTTCCAATCTGGAAGAAAGAGCACTACGATGATGGAGAAGTCTGGATCGAGGGATACGGTGCTTAGCTGCCGGAGGATTCTAACGAAGGTGCGGAGGACCCAGAGCAAAGTTGTGCTTTCACCGCAGTCTTCCTCTACGTTCTCTGGGCCCCTGTGGCTTAAGCTCTGAGACGCGACTACAGGGCACTCCTTCCGGATAACGCTCGCGAAATAGTGACGCTGTCCGCGTATTCGATATCACTCCCTACGGGAAGGCCCAGCGCAATACGGGTCACTTTCAAATTCAGCGGTTTCAGAAGCCGAGACAAGTAAAGAGCGGTTGCTTCCCCCTCAATGGTAGGGTTCGTCGCTACAATAACTTCCTCTACAGTTCCTTCTTGGAAGCGGCTGAGGAGATTCTTCAGCTTTAATTCTTCAGGTCCAATTCCATTGATAGGAGAGATCGCTCCATGGAGGACATGGTACATCCCTCGATATTCCCCGCTTCTTTCAATTGAAAGGATGTTGAACGGCTCTTCCACAACACAGATAAGACGACGGTCACGGCTAGCATCGGCGCAATACCGGCAGGGATCAGTATCTGTAATATTATTGCAAGTGGAGCAAAGAATAAGGCTCTCTTTCAGATGGATTATTGCTTGAGCCAACTCAAAAGATAGTTCTTCGGGCTGCTTCAGGAGATAGAAGACGATCCTCTGCGCGGATTTGGGACCGATCCCGGGAAGTTTCTTGAAGTTGTCAATCAATGCCTGGATTGGATCCCTGGGTTTCTCTTCACTCATATAAACGAAGCTCCGAATTTCCTTTCTAACAGGAGGCAGATATCTCTGCTGCCACCGCGCGTCCTTGACCCCCCTCCGGCTGATGGAGTACCGGCTTAAGCCAGCCCCCCGAGGAGGCCTCCACCCAGTTGCCCGACGTGTTCCTCCAGAACAGCATCCACCTTTCTCGCAGCCTCGTTAACGGCTGCCACAATCAGATCCTGCAGCATCTCGACATCTTCCGGATCAACCGCCTCAGGTTTTATCTCGACCGATTGGAGATTCTTCTTGCCATCCATCTTGACCGAAACAATCCCTCCACCACTGCTGGCCTCGACTGTGAGCTGGCTCATTTCTTCCTCCAACTTTCTCTGCATGCTTTGAGCCTGCTTCATCATCCTCTGCAGTTGCTTCATATTCATGACTTAGTCCTCAAAATTCTTATTCAGGATCACTTTTCCTGGAAACTTTTCCAAAAATAATTGCACGCGTGGATCACCCGTAGGATCTGGAAGATCTGTATCTTCCTGGTCGTTTTCCTCGATCTCGATTCGTACTTCGGGTGTCGAGCCCAGTATCTTTTCACAGGCGGCTGATAATTTGCGGAATGTATCCTTTTCCTTGATCAGGCTTCCATGAAAAGCATCCTTTTGATCGAAGAAAATAACGATCTTCGAACCCTGAACATCAATTCGGCTCGCACAGCTTAAGTGTTGAAAAAGCCCCATCGACTGGCTCTGCAGGTATGTCATCAGTTCCGATACAAAATCTCGAGGGGGTAAACTTACTCCGGTAATCCTATTTGGAGCATGGCCATTGTTCGTCGAATCTTCTAGCGGGGTGACCGGCACAGTCTGTCTTTCCTGGTTAGCATCATCAAATTGTGCCGCAGATTCCAGTAATTCGTGGGTACCTTTTCCGGACGACGGGGTGGACTTGTCTTGATGTGAGGATAACCCCGAACTTCCCTGACCTCCTCCAGTTCCCGGCGATGAAGCAGTAATGGCGCCCGTCTCCAATCTTTCAATAATTTCTTCCAGTCTCGGTAGGTGAGCCAGTTCTATTAACTTCAGGAGGTTCATCTCGAGATGGAGAGATGGATGGGGGTGCCACTTCAATTCGGTCTCGGTTCGATTCAAGATGTCATAAAAGCGAATCAAATCCACTTCCGAAAAAGACTCGGCTTGCTTGAGTAAAGATTCTTTCTCGGAATCAGCAACCTGGAGTAGTCGCTCATCCCAACCGGCCACTTTGCAGACCAGGAGATTTCGAATGTGCTCGATGAGCTTGCGGCAAAAATTCTGCGCCGATATGCCCGATCGAGTCACTTCATCCAGCTTGCGGATTAAAGACGGCCGGTCTCCGGTCCCTACCGATTCCATGACATTGTCCGCCAGCGACTGATCGACAATTCCCAGCAACACAGTGACGTCGTCGTCGCTGACTGTAGTTCCGCTAAAGGCGATCACCTGGTCCAGCGCCGACTCGGCGTCGCGCATACTTCCTTCGGCACTTGTTGCAATGGAGCGAAGGGCGAACTCACTGATTTCGATACCTTCCTGACGGGCAATAACTCTCAAGTGATCCAGTATCAGAGGGAAAGGTATGGGACGAAATTCGTACTGCTGGCACCGTGATGTTATGGTGACCGGTATCTTATGGTGTTCCGTCGTCGCCAGGATAAACTTCACGTGGGGAGGCGGTTCTTCAAGGGTCTTAAGGAGAGCATTGAAGGCTGCATTCGACAGCATGTGGACTTCATCGATAATGAAAATCTTAAAGCGATCCCTGGCGGTCCCATATCGAACGCTCTCGCGCAGCTCTCGTATGTTATCGACACCGGTGTTGGAAGCAGCATCTATTTCAAGCACGTCCACGCTGTTGGCCTCTGTGATTTCTTTACACGAAATACAGGTTCCGCAGGGCTGGGCGGTCGGACCCTCTTTGCAATTGAGGGCCTTCGCCAAAATCCTGGCTGTACTTGTCTTTCCGACTCCCCGCACGCCGGAAAAGAGGAACGCATGAGCAATTCGTTCTGATTGAATTGCGTTCTGCAATGTGCGCGTCACCGCCTGTTGTCCGACGACATCTTCAAATCGCTGAGGACGCCACTTGCGGGCGATTACTTGATACGTCATAAGGGAAGCTTCACAATCCGGCCCAAACTATAAAGGTCAGATTCTCTTCATTGTCAGTTCAGCCTGGTCAGGCCCCGGGTGACCTGCGGCACACATGCTGTTCCTCTTAATGCTGCTTCCTTCCGGACCTGACATGGTTCGAGGGGCATGTTGCACAGGACCCGAAGCCTGTCGCTTTGAGAACCAGATATCCTGCAGCATTCGTCGCCTCAGGGGGGGGCCGGCCACAGACCTCCTTTGGAGACGCGAACACGCGCTGAGGAATCTCTCCTGGATGTCTTAATATAACACTTTTCTCTGAACAGCCCGAGCCTCACCCGGTGACTGGCCGGGTCCTCTCGGCGATCTTCCGCAGGGTGTTGGAAGAACGACTGCATTCCTCGTGACAGACGCTCGGCGCGGGTGGAGTTCGCCGCCCGCCGGCTTGACTTTGAACGGGATGAAAGGCTGTAATGTAGTCTCCCGACGGATCGTCCCTTATGGAGGAGTACCGAAGTGGTCGTAACGGGCCCGACTCGAAATCGGGTTGTCTGGTGATGAGCCAGGCACGTGGGTTCGAATCCCACCTCCTCCGTACCCAGATGGAGAGGTGTCCGAGTGGCTGAAGGAGCGCGCTTGGAAAGCGCGTGTACGGTTACCCCGTACCGAGGGTTCGAATCCCTCCCTCTCCGCCATCACCAGAGCGAAAAATTGAAGAATAACAGGAGTAAGCAATCGTCTCGAGCCCTCTACAGGGCGTTGACAATTTGAGGAAACGGCCCTGCTCGCTGCGCGCTGCAGGAGGGCCAGCCGCTGCTCGCCTACTCCTGCGGTCTGTCACCTCACAGCACTTACTGGCTGCTGATAAGGATCCGCAGCATTCGTCTCAGCGGCTCTGCAGCCCCCCACAACAACTGATCTCCCACTGTGAAAGCCGAAAGATAATCCTCTCCCATGTTCAGTTTCCGCAAACGGCCAACCGAGACCGTCAGTCCTCCACTGACAGCTGCCGGACTGAGCTCCCGGATGGTCGTATCCCGATCATTCGGAAGGACCCTTATCCACTCGTGTTGTTGAGCGAGAAGCTGCTCAACTTCGGTAATCGAGATTTTCTTCTTTAACTTGATCGTGAGCGCCTGGCTGTGCGAGCGCATGGCACCGACTCGAACGCAAATTCCATCCACCGGTACCGGCCTATCCTGAAGACCGAGAATCTTATTAGTCTCGGCCTGCCCCTTCCACTCTTCACGGCTCTGCCCGTTGTCCAACTGTCGATCAATCCAGGGGATCACACTGGCTGCCAGGGGCACTTTGAAGTTTTCCTTGGGCAGTTTGTCTGACCGCAGCATTTCCGTGACGCGGCGATCGAGCTCAAGTACCGAGCAGGATGGATCGTTCAAGCCATCACCCACGGCACTGCTAAGGGCCCCCATCTGCTGCAAAAGCTCCCGCATATGTTTGGCACCCGCTCCAGAGGCTGCCTGGTAAGTCATGGAGCTAATCCATTCCACCAGGTCTTCCTTTATCAGCCCTCCAACTGCCATCAACATCAAGCTGACCGTGCAATTTCCCCCAATGAAGGTGCGGCAGTCCTTTACCAGAGCATCTTCAATTTGACGGCAGTTCACGGGATCCAGAACGATTACAGATTCATCAGCCATGCGGAGAGTTGAAGCAGCGTCTATCCAATATCCCTGCCAGCCACGCTCACGGAGACGGGAATAAACAGCTTCTGTGTAACTCCCACCCTGGCAGGTGAGGACGACATCCATTCTCGAAAGCTCCTGGATGTCATAGGCATCCTTTAGCCGCTTCTGGTCGGATGAACGATTTCCAAACACCGGAGCCGGTTGTCCGGCCTGCGAAGTACTGAAGTAAACGGGCTCGATCCAGTCAAAATCTCCCTCCTCGGTCATCCGCTGCATCAGTACCGATCCGACCATGCCGCGCCATCCGACTAAACCCACTCTCTTCACTGTTCTTTCTCCGTCCCTTAATAAGCTCGCTCTATGGTACTAGAAAAGAAGGATGTTCCGTAAAGGGGGTCATATGCAGACTAGCAGGTCAACCCTCAACTGCAATAGCATCGATTCTCTCTTGGCTGGAGGCCCGAGCGTAACTAAGCCACGTAAATGAGGCTGCTAGCGGAAGATGATCAGATGCCACGAGGCTCAATGGATCGCGAACAAGTTCCGCAGTGACTACGTGAAGTGGCTTCTCAAAATAAATGTGGTCCAGGTGGAGAAAAGGCAGGAGGCCTGGATAAGTCCTTCGTCGTCGAATATGAAGTTCCACATTCAGGCTTTCAAAACGTTCCGCAA
>DATGOF010000127.1:0-6308 GCA_035306285.1 Acidobacteriota bacterium
ACTCTGGAACAGCTCCGATCACTGGGTTATGTCTCGGCAGGCACATCCCGGACCGTTGAACTGAATGGAGAAGGAATCGACCCCAAGGATCGAACCGAGATCTTGAAGCTGATTGAAGATGCCACCACGACTCGCAGTCGCATTTCATCAGACGAACGTATTGCGCTCCTGCGACGGGCACTGTCACTTGATCCAACCAATTCCTCGCTTTACTACCTGCTGGGCGAAGCCTACGAGAAGACACAGCGTGACGATGAAGCTATCAAGCTGTATCAGACTGCGATTGAGCGGGAAGTCGTCGGTCCCGCCCGCATCTACTCACGGATGGCCACGATTTACGGTCGTCAAGGACGGATTACGGAAGCAATCGAGGCTTTCAAGGGGGCCGTCTCACTGGATCCGACCGATTTGGATACCCAGAACCGCCTGGCTGTGTCGTATCTCTTGCAAGGTGACACTGCCAGTGCCAATAAGGTCCTGAAAGACATTCTGGCTCTTGATGACACAAACGCTCAAGCCTACAACAGTCTCGGCTGGTTGGCCCTCCGTCAGGGAAACGACGGAGAGGCACTCAGTCATTTCACGCGAGCGCTCGAACTCAACCCCGAATTGCTCGAGGCCTATATCAATTTAGGAATGCTTTATAAGAAAGCCCGCAATTTCACCCGGGCCAGAGTCTATTTCGAAACCTTCCTGGCCAAGGCTTCCCCCCAGAAGCACAAGGATTCGATCGCAAGAGTTAAACAAGAACTGGCTGAATTGAACGGCCGCTCGGGATGATGTGATCTTTAAATGCATTTGAATCGCAGAAGAATCATCGTCTTTCAACACTTTTCAGATTGGCCCGAAAGTCAGATCGCTCCGGGGCCAGCTCAACGGCCATTCGATATTCCTGCCGCGCGTCGTCCCGGCGGCCCAGCTCAAGATAAATATTCCCGAGCAAATTGCGTAAGCGAGCGTTTGCAGGACGGTGTACGAGAACCTGCTCGGCAAACTGCAAAGCCGCTCCATAGTTTCCTCGCTGGAACCAGTAATCAGCCATCAGGTAATTGCCGACAGGAGAATCGGGATCCAACTGTTGGGCTCTTTCGAGGTGGGGCCGGGCCTTCTCTACCTGGCCCGCCGCCAGATGCAACTCGGCCTGATAGGCGTGTGCGGTCCAGTTCTTTGGATCGATCTCAGCCGCTTCTTGGAAGTGCAACAGGGCATCCTCGATACGACCGTCTTCGAGAGCCTGCTCACCCTGATCAATCTTTTGAGCGGCCTGGCGCTCACGGTCATCCTTCCGACGCAGCTCACCACTCCGTTGCTGAAAACGTTTCAGAAACTCTTGTGAGGCTTCGATGTCCCCCGCAATCCGGTATGCCCGGCCTAGCCCGTAATAAATCTCAGGAAGCGAGTCTCCTGCAGGTTCCGCTGTCTTGAGCCACCGAATTGCGTCATCGACGTTGCCGAGGTCCAGGTACTGGATCCCGAGCTTGAACTGATACTCCGCTTCGTTTGGATTTTGTTCCACGGCTCTGCGATATGCATCCAGCGCACCCTCTTTGTCGTTCAGTTGTCGCCGTACTTCGCCGAGTTCAAAGTAGGCCGTCGGATTTCCTTCAGGCGCCAGCGCCAGGCTCCCCTCAAGAGACTCACGGGCTGCCTCGAGTTCCCCCTTTGCACGCAGGGCCTGACCACGGTTCAGAAAGATGCGTGGATCGTCGGGATTCGTCTTAAATAAGCTGTCGAGAACCCGGAGCGCTTCGTCATTCTTCCTCAGACGATAATAGGTATCGCTCAACAGCCACTTCCAGGCATCCGTAGTCTGGAGTTCTGCTATCCTGTTTTCGAAAGGTTCGAGCGCCTGCAAAGCCAGAGTCTTATGCCCCAGCCGCACCAGAATGTTAGCCTGGAGAATGCGATATTCGGGCTTCTCAGGAGCCAACCGAACTGCTTCTGCTATTTCGGAAGAAGCTTGCGTGAGGTTGCCCATTTCCATCTGCGCCATGCCCGAATAGAAATAGGAACGAGGATCGGAAGGGGCCCCAACCCGGTACTCTCGCAGCAATTCAACGGCTTCCGGGAATCGCCCCTCCTGAACCAACTGGGTGCCCTTCTGCAAAGCTGTCTCACCACTCTGGAACGGGAGCGCTGGTGCGGTGCCAAACAAAAACATCAATAAAGTGGACGAATATAACCACATGGCTACTTCAGAAGTGCATGTAAGCTTAGTTACCGCTTTCTAACAAACCCGAGTTGGGCAATTTAGTTGCAGTGATGCCTTGCCCTTCTGTAACGGTATAAAAATGCCCTCCGCTAACTGACTGGAGCACCTCCTTTTCACCTCCCGGCCACTCGATCTCGATCCGATCCGCTACTTCTTTTGAACTCAGCCCAAAATGCAATCTGAGGTCGCTGTGGCTCATAAAGCTGGACCCTGAACGCACTTCCTGCACCTGTACCCTGTCGCCGGTGTAAACACTGACCCTTGCACCAATCGCACTTCGATTCGAGCGGGTCCCAATGAGGTGCAAGGAGATGAATTGATGTTCTCCGCTGAATTGATTTCGCAGGAGACTCGGTTGCTCGTCGATATTGCTGATGAAGAGATCGACGTCGCCATCATTGTCATAGTCGCCGAAGGCCAGGCCACGCCCGGGATGGGGATCCATCACGGCCGGTCCTGCGATTTGAGAAATGTCTTCAAAGCGACCATTTCCCAAATTGCGATACAGAATTCGGCTTTGACGGTAAGTAGTGTCGGATAGATGCCTATCGACTCCGGGATAGACATGACCATTGACCATGAAAATGTCCGGCCATGAATCGTTGTCAAAGTCCAGAAAGGCAACACCCCATCCTAAGAAGCGGGTATTCACCCCCAGTCCGGCATTGAGAGTAACTTCAGTAAAAACCTCATCCCCATCGTTTCGGTAAAGATTAGGCGTATCATGACTGAAATTGGTCTTAACAAGATCCAATAGCCCGTCGGCGTTGTAATCCCCCGCAGCAGAACCCATTCCAGCCTGTTCCCGACCATCTTGACTCAATGCAGTTCCAGAGGCGAGCCCGAGATCCGTGAAGGTTCCATCCTGATTGTTGACAAAAAGGATGCTCGGCAGGGAATCGACTGCTACGTAGATGTCGGGCCAGCCATCAGGTTGAATGTCGAGCGTGGTGACCGACATTGAGTAGCGCGAGGAAATCGTGGAAACCCCCGAGCTTTCCGAGACCTCTTCGAATGTGCCGTCACCACGATTCCGGAAGAGCTGATTGGTCTCACCTTTCAGACCCCGGGGTCCGCACATGACGGGAATTCCCCTCCAGCGACAGGACAGGGGTTCCGGCGCCGTGTCCAGATTGAAATTAACATAATTGGCTACAAAAAGGTCGAGATTACCGTCCAGGTCATAATCGACAAAAGCACATCCCGCTCCCCATCTCTTTCGATTGTCGATCAAACCCGCTTTAGCGGTGACGTCGGCGAAAGTACCATCACCCTGATTGCGATAGAGGAGATTCTGCCCCCAATAGGTGACGTACAAGTCGATGTTGCCATCATTGTCATAATCGCCTGCACAGACGCCCTGTCCCCAGCCGGACTTCAGCAATCCGGCTTCTTCAGTGACGTCGACAAATTGTCCCGCTCCATCATTCCGGTAAAGATGATTGGTCGGCTCTTCTCCCGGAGGGAAACCTTCCAGGGTTGAACCATTGACGAAAAAAACATCAAGATTGTCATCACCGTTATAGTCGAGCAGGGCCAACCCGGTTCCCAGCGTTTCGATGATATGGCCTTTTACATTTTTCCGTCCGCAAATCAGAGTCTCGTTGAGCCCTACCTTCCGGGCAACATCGACGAATACAGGATTACGCTCGGAAGTGTGAACTAGCATCGGCGCCCCGGCGCCGAGCATCAAACTGACCGGAATGGAAAGAAGAAGCCGGTGCATGTCGGGGTTATTCTATCCAATTCCTGGCAAAAAACGTTCGCTAAGTCGAACAGGCTGCTTGGAAAAGTGGCATCGCCTACTGTACTTCGATGTCGATCTGTTCCGAGACTCCACTAATGGTGTCCGCGATCTGCAACGTCCAATGCCCGGTCGAGTCGTTCAAAGCAGGGCGAAAGAGAAACTGTCCCGCTCCACCTTCGATATCTCGACTGCCGCTGTAGTAGTCCACTTCTTGTCCTTCAGGAGTGAGCACTTTGACCACAGCAACCGATCGATAATCGGACACGCCGTTCACCTGAAAATCGATGGAGACCTCCTGGCCCCGGTCAACGCGAGCCGGGGCCTTTACTTCAAGGGAATCAACCCGCCCCTGAACCATGGCATATAATTCCGGAGTCGCGGGTTCAACGGTGGGCGAAAAGCTTTCTCCTGATCCAATAAACCGCTGCCGCCGAACATCATAGATGGTGGCAGACTTGTCCAATTCGATCCGAATTTGCTCGCTTCCTTCTTTTTCCTTGTCTGGAACAAGACCGACAAGCACGGTTGATCCGTTGTTGAAGAGATAAGAGGAAACGTCCTTGACTGCGGTTCCGTCCTGACGTCTGATTTTGACGGTGGGCTCGATTTCGGCAGCCTGCAAGAGGGTTTTCATCCGGTTCAGATCATCTTCGTTCCGGCCCTCCAGTTTATCCTCTGGGTATTCGTGTAAGAAATAGTTCAGAAGAAAAGCCTGGCCGGCACCAAATCGATTTCGAAGCACCGCTGGTTTTCCGTTTCTCTGTGCAAGTGCAGAAGCCCCGTCGAGACTCAGCTCGGGTTCCCCTGACATTGCAACGACGTCGTCCCGATTGAATTGACGCGGCTCAATCCCAAATACATCGGCTAGTTCCCTGGGAGAACGGAAAGTCGTGTGACTATCCATAATTCCGGGCAGGGCGTCGGCAATGACAATGCCCCCTTGCGCAACAAACGACCGAATCTGATCTACTTCCTTGTCACTGAGAGCCAGGCTCATTGGAAGGATCAATGTCCGATAGCCCTTTCGGATCAATTCTCCCTTCTCAATGTCGCTGTAGGAAATAAAGTCAAACTGCAGGCCAGCATCTCGCAGGATAGTGACCCATCCATTGCGGTTGTCCTGATACTTGTCGAGAGTCTCGCTGGCGTGGTAAGTCACCTGCTCCTTAATATCACCATCCACAATCCAGGAGCCATGAATGCTTGGATAGGAATAATGGATCGCAATCCCGTTGTTTTCAGGACTCCCCGTCCCAACCAGTTTCCCAATTCCCCGTCCTCGCAGCTCTTCAAAGCCCTCCTGCATATCCATGCCGCTCTGACACAGGCGCAGGTCGGGATTGAGGGTCGAATACTCCCAGAAGATGTAGGCACCGGCGTTGGCGCCTTTAAAAAGGTTGGTATAGAAATTAAAGAAAACGTCCTTGCCGAGAACTCCGTACCCGGCACCACCCGAGATTTTCAAATTCGGATTAAAAGAGCGGTGAAAGTCGAGCTGGTTGCCTCCAGTGTAGGCATTTAGATGCTCGGTGTACAGATTCATCCGACTGTAATCCGTCCCATTGTGCGCACCCGATATCTGGGTGCCCGAGTTGAGCACAATACCCTGGGAATCATATTTCCGCAGCTCCTCGAGGACAGCGCGGAAATGCTCGGCATAGGTATATTCCATGAAAGTGCGATGATCGGCCCACGACGCATAGTTGCCCCTCTGCTGTGCCTCGTAGGTGTCGTCGGGGATCACCTCATCCCAGCTCCTGAAGTCAGTACCCCACTGGAAATTCAAAGCTTCGAGAGACCCGTATTGCTCCTTTAGCCAGAGCCTCATACGAGCCATACAGTGCTCAGAAAAGCAGATATCAATCGAGTCGCCGTAGCAGGTCAGCGAAGGCTCTTCATAGATATAGTAGGAGAGCGGCGAAAAGGGCACCCAGTCGGCGAGCATTTCCTTCAACTCCTGACGGACCTGCTCCTGATAGGCAGGATCGTTGAAGCAGTATTCGCGCACCAGCAGCCGCTTGTCTCTTGTGCGGACATAATCACGTTTCATCTTGAGGTAGTAGTCACGAGCGGGCCCATCGGGAGACTCGACGCCGGTGATCCGGGTTTGAGCCTGAATGTTGTAATTGGCATGCCGACTGTGAGCGAGGGAGTAGGCGGCGAGTGTTGTCACCTTCAACCGACGTAGCTGTCGATCGATAACCGGCCACGTACCAGGCATAGGGTCCGGGCCGAAGCGGTACATCGTAATGTCATAGTCGCTCCAGTCGCGAGGCTGTAAGACGAAGACTTCTTGTCGTCGCCGGTCAAGTCGCCGACCCTCCTGGTACAGTTGGACATCGATGTGAG
>DATGOF010000128.1:0-7726 GCA_035306285.1 Acidobacteriota bacterium
TGCTGCGGTAAAAAACCCACAGTTGATCAAGGAAGCGGCAGCAGCTTTTGGCTCCCAGTGTATTGTCCTTGCAGTCGACGTGAAGAAAGTTGGGCCACGCTGGAAAGTTTTCATTGGGGGAGGACGCTTTGAAACTGAGCGGGATGCTCTTGAATGGATGGAAGAAGGGGAGTCTCTAGGAGCTGGAGAGCTACTATTGACCTCCATGAACCGAGACGGAACCCGTGAAGGGTACGATCTGGAGCTTCTTCGCAGGGTATCAGAGAAGGTGCGCATTCCATTGATCGCGTCAGGGGGAGCCGGTTCTCCCCAGCACCTACTGGAAGGCCTGACTCGCGGAGGAGCAGATGCTGTTCTGGCGGCCAGCATCTTTCACTACGGGCATTACACGATCGGACAGGTGAAGCATTATCTGGCAGATCATGGCGTAACCGTGAGGCTTTAGATGACGATTCTGGAACAACTGGATTGGGAGAAGGGAAACGGGTTGCTTCCCGCGATTGTTCAAGATGTGGAGACCGGGCGTGTATTGATGCTGGGTTATATGAACAGGCAAGCACTGGAACACACCTTGAATAGCGGCGAAGTCACCTTCTGGTCTCGTTCGCGTGAGGCGCTTTGGACCAAAGGGGAGACATCCGGTAATAAATTGACCCTGGAAGGGGTCTATCCCGACTGCGACAATGATACCCTGCTGGTTGTTGTTCGCCCGTTGGGGCCCACCTGTCACCGGGGAACCTTGTCTTGCTTCAGTGAAACATCGAAAGGACTTTCGAGGCTCGAGTTTCTTGGAGAACTCCAGCAACTCATACGGAAGCGTCGTGCGGAGCTACCCGAAGGGTCTTATACGACCCGACTCTTTCACGCCGGGGTCGAAGAAATTGCGAAAAAGGTTGGTGAAGAGGGAGTCGAAGTTGCCTTATCCGCCTTTCAGAGCCCACAGAGAAGTCTCGAAGAGTCTGCCGATTTGATCTATCACCTGTTGGTGCTCCTGGTGGCTCGAGATCTTACGTTCCAGGATGTGATTGCTGAGCTGGAGAGCCGCCATTTTTGAAACTCACGAGTCAGGACGCAAGAGTTTCCAGGCGGCGGCCGGTTCGGAAAGCAAAGACAAAGGGGTCTTTGGTAGTCTCGAATTCTTCCGGCGTGCCCTCGAAGTGAATTCGACCGTCCTCCAGGAGGATGATCCGGTCGGCTACGATCTCCAGGCATTTCAGATCGTGCGTCACCACGACAGAAGTGAGGTGCTCTTGGCGGTTGAGCTTGCGTATGAGGCGACTGAGTGACTTGCCAATGATTGGATCGACCCCGGTGGTCGGTTCGTCGTAGAGGATAACCTCAGGTTCGTTCGCAATTGCTCTGGCGATAGCCACCTGTTTCTTTGCACCAGCGTTTAACTCATCGTGCGTGTAATCGCCCATTCCATCCAGCTCTACTGCATCGATCAGGTAGTCGACCCTGCTACGAATCAACTCCTCATCGGTAATTCCTCGTTCTCGGAGGGGATAAGCGATGTTTTCTCTGACATTCAAGAAGTCGAAGAAAGCGCCTCCCTGGAAGACGTACGAAACCCGCTTGCGAAACTCAAGAAGTCTCCTCTCGCTCATCTGAGTGATTTCCCGACCGTTGTAGAGAATCACTCCTGAATCTGGCTGGAGGAAGCCGGCGATCAACTTCAGGAGAACACTCTTACCCGTCCCACTTCTGCCCAGGATTCCGACTGTCTCTCCTCTTGCCACCGCCAGCGTCACGCCCTTTAGAACGGGATGATCGAAAGCTTTTTTTACATTGATCACTTCGATCATCTTAGGGGCAGAGTCGTCCGAATAACCGGGCAGGGATTCTTCTCGATCTTCTACCGAGTTGGTGCGCTGTGTGGGCCAGAACCTGCGTCCCACTAAGGCGGCTAAAAGCACAAGGTAACCGAGGAAGAAGGCCGCGACTATGATCTCGAAAAACATGGGCTTTTCAAATCATAACACCCTTCCGGACGGAGATTCGCCCACAAAAAAAGAGGACTGCCGGGTAGCAGTCCTCTTTGAACAAAAACAGAGAGGTTATGTCAGTGACGAATCTGAAATCGGGTGAGCTTCCTGGCCATCTCCTTTTTCTGTTTGCTGTCACTCTTGCGATATTCCTGCAACCAGCCCCGCAGCTCGACCGGGTTCATCTCCAACACTTCGCAGACCCAGAAAAAGCTACCCGGGTGAGATTCTTCAGAATAGAACCACTCCAAAGCATCCTGACGCCATTCCTCCCATTCTTTGTTAGAGGCCTTTTTTGGAGCTACAATGTCTCTGAAGGCCTGGAGAAGAATGCCCAGCGCAAGATTCCGAAGTGAGGGATCTGGTTTTCTTGTTTGAGGGTATAGCCCCTCACTCTCCAGTGCAGTTGATGTTCTCATAATTTATTCCTAGTCGTTCTCTTAAGTCCTTTTTTGTAAGTCCGAAAGCACGTAGTTTACACTACTTTCCCGCCGAAAAGGATACAAAAAATCGGTATATCTTAAATGACGCTCTTGGTGGGTAAAAAGTTTCGGCCACAATGATTTTTCGTTAAAATGCTCAACTCGATTGGAGGAACAACATGACGATTGAACGAGCTGCTGCTGTGACTTTCAGAGGAACCCCGCTCACGTTACTTGGCCCCCGCCTGAATGTCGGTGATCGAGCTCCCGATTTCGAGGCCATCGATACCAGTATGGAGAGTGTGCGTTTGGCTGACACCAATGGAACCGTGCGGATTTTCAGTGTGGTTCCTTCTCTGGATACCCCTGTTTGTGACAGCCAGACACGTCGTTTTAATAAAGAGGCCGCTCAACTTGGCGACGTACGAATCTATACCATCAGCATGGATCTTCCATTTGCACAGAGTCGATGGTGCTCGGCGGCAGGCATCGATCACATCGTGATGCTTTCCGACCATCGCAGCGGAAGCTTCGGAATCAACTACGGAACACTGATTAAAGAGCTACGGCTGAACAGTCGGGCGATTTTTGTAGTGGATAAGGACGATACGGTTCGATACGTCGAATACGTTCCTGAAGTAGGCGATCACCCCAACTACGAGGCTGCTCTACAGGCCGCTCGAGAGTTACTTTCTGCTTGAAACCGGCCGGCCCAGCCAGGGCTAGAGATCATAGAATCTGAGATCGCGGTCCTTTAGTAGCTTTGTGATGTAGATAATCTGTCCGGTGTGGTGAGAGAAATGCTCCACCACGTGGAGAATGGCCTGAATTCCTGTCACCGAATAGACTTGGATGTCATAGGATCTTAAGAGACGTTCGGTGGATTGGTTTTCCAGGACTTTTACGGCTTCCTCAACAGTGGTTGAAAGTCTATCGAAGAGTTCTCCGGGAGCCAGTTCTCCCCTTTCCTGGAATTCGAAACTGCGCTGCCTCGTATCCGGGGTTCCACCAAGACCGGCTATTATCCACTGGCGGACATTGCCTTCCAGGTGGAGAAGCAGGTTGCCTATACTGTTGGAGTTTTCGTTTGGACGCCACCAGACTTCCTTTTCCGAGAGCAGTTCAAGGCAGCATTGAATCTTGGGCAGGAAATCCTCAGTCAGGTGAACTCGGGATTGGAGCAGGAAGTCCCTGACAAAGGGACCATCGCTCATTGGACGACCCTGGTTGCATTCAACCGCGGCCGAGAAGTCGAGTTGGCAAGTTCCCATACTGCGAAGAAGGTTAGGCGTGCCACTCGCTCCATTTTCGGATAATTCAAAAGATCGGCCGTATCCTGGGGTGTGTGATACTGCGGATGGAGGCCTGTCGTAAAGAAAAGGACGGGAATGCCTCTGGCAAGAAACGGCCAATGGTCGCTTCGCATTAGGAGATGGAGTGGTGTTTCATCGAGTTCGAACTTCATTCGCAGTCCTACCTGTAGATTAGAGCGCTCGGCAAGTTCACGCATGTCCTGGCTGCGGGAGTATCCTAGAACATTGAGCGTCTCGTTGTTTTCAGCAGCCGTCTGCTTTTCGAGACCTTTGAAGCGAGCGTTCTCGGGATTCGGAACCTCTTGATTTCGCCCTATCATATCCAGTTGGAAAACCGCGACTGTCCGATCGAGGGAAAAAACGGGGCTTTCAACGTAGAATCGTGAACCCAGCAGACCCTGTTCTTCGGCGTTCCAGAAGGCAAACAAGATAGTCCGTTGCGGTCTGTTCACGTTAAGTGTGAATGCTTCAGCGATTTCGAGAACACCGGCTGTACCGCTTGCATTGTCGTCAGCTCCGTTGTAGATGGAGGTTTCATCGTCCCGACCGACATGGTCAAGGTGGGCTCCAATGATTACGATTTCCTCCCTCAGAGCCGGATCTGATCCCGGGAGATAGGCCAGCACGTTTCGCGACAAAGTCCTCTCTCGCTTGAAATCGGTCTCCAAAGACGCCCACACTGCACTCTCAAACACGACTGGTTTATAGCTGGAATCAATCTGATCTCTCAAGTCCGAGAAGGATTCCACCTCGGGGGGAAGAGAGTCCTCCAGGAGCTTCGGTGACACGTAACCTGCAGGAATACCCACCTGGTTCAACCACACCTCCAGTGTATAGGCCGACTGGGTGATGTTCTCAGGCCACGTCTGACTGAATCTTCGCTCTATGTTTGAGTCAGTGGGAACAAGCAGCACGCCGGATGCGCCGTGTCGCTGGGCGTTTAGAATCTTCTCCAACTCGCGGCTGTAATCGGTAAACAGGATCCCGTCAAAGGGGCTCTCAGGGTCATTCATCCCTGGTTCACCAGTCAACACGACCGCAACCTTGCCTTTAGCGTTCACTTCAGCATAATCGTCATAGTTTAGTTCTGGTGCCGTGATCCCATACCCCACAAAGACCAACTGACCTGTGGCGGTGCCGGATGAACTAAGCCTTGCAGGAAAAAAGTCTTTGCCCAGGTCCGGCTTGACCGGACTATCTGTATCTGAATTGAGCGTGAGGGAATTTCCCTCTCCCAATCCGGATTGGATCAGTGTGAACTCTTGAAAATAGCTCTCCCGGTCACCCGCCGGGAGAAGATTAAGCTCTTCCAGTCGATGTGCAAGATAGTTGGTCGTGATCTCATTGGTAAAGCTTCCGGTGTCACGCCCCTGCATAGCGTCCGAAGCGAGGAAATAAACGATCGATCGCAACTCGTCGGCAGTGATCGTCTCGGCTGCCTGCTGGGGCACCAGGTCGCTCGAGGCCAGAATCATCAAGTTGACGCACAACACGCCGCCAATTGTCAGGACACTCAGTATCTTTCTAGAAGTCATGTGACCTACCTTGGTTCTCGCAGTCGTAGTGAGCGAGCAAAAGGACGCTGCCTGCAACCGCAGAGAAGCGTTTTCGGGCGTCTTTTAACGCCGGCGAGGATCAATGGACTGCACCTCTTTTTGTTGGGAATGTATCATCTTTCCGCGATGGCTCACCGGTCACAATTCTACCATGGCCTAGAACCGTACGGTATTACGCTGCTTCAGGAGTAACCAAAGGAAGAACGGCCCGCCCAGCAGTGATGTAATGATTCCAACCGGCATCTCACTTGGTGCCATCACGGTTCGCGAGATCGCATCACATAGGACCAGGAAAGTTGCCCCACCGAAGAATGAAACAGGCAGCAGGAGCCGATGGTCCGCTCCCGCCACCATCCGAAGTAAATGCGGAACGATCAGGCCGACGAATCCTATCGGTCCGCTGTAGGCGATCACGGATCCGGTAATCAGCGAAGCACCAAAGTACTGCATCGTGATCAGTCGATCGACATTAATCCCTCTGCTTCCTGCCCAGTCTTCGCCGGCACTGAGGGCGTTGAGATAACGGCCCCCTGACAATACCAGCGCCAGGCCGATCACAAGGAAGGGAAGCAGGTTACCCAGGACCTGGTAGCTGAGGACGTCAAGACTACCCATCATCCATCGCATCATAAGAAAGGACTGGGTGAAATCTGAGTAGTAGTGAATCAAGAAGATGAGGGCGGCACACAGGTAGTTCAGCACGACGCCCGACAGCAGCAAAGTAAGGGGGGAGAAATGTGCCGCGGAGCGTGAGAGCAGGTATACGAGGGATACGACGGAGAAAGCACCTGCAAACGCGGCGAGAGGAAGCAGGCCGATTCCGAAGAAGTGAATTTCGAGTCCCAGGAGAATGGCCAGAACGGCTCCCAGAGCACTTCCGCCAGACACCCCTAGTGTGAAAGGGCTGGCAAGAGGATTGCGCAATACCGCCTGGAAGACGACGCCCGATATGGCCAGGCCACCCCCCGTTACGGCGGCAAGGAAAACCCGCGGAAGTCGCGTCTGAATCAGGATTTCCCGATCCATGCTGGCGGTGTTGAAGAGAGCTTCGCGTAGCTCGACGGGGGTAGGTCCTACCAGTGGTGCGAGCACTATCGATGCCAGGCAAACCAGAATCGATCCGCAAAGCCAGAAGACGAAAGTTGAGCGTGACAGCGCTTCTGAAATCTTCATGCCTCGAACGAGAGGTAGAGTCGCTGTCGATCCCGTAACAACATGTCGTGCGCGGCGAGATCGAAGACTTCACTCACCAGTTCCGGGGTCAATCGGGGTACGTTTCCGGAGGGGCCAACTTCCGCGATTTTCCTTCCTGCTTTCAGAAGAATAATCCTACTACTAAAAGACTGAGCCAGATTCAGATCGTGCGTGATGAGGACCAGGGTCGTCCCTTGCTCTTGATGTTGCTGTTTAAGGATCCGATAGACTTCCAATTGGTGTTTAAGGTCCAGAAAAGCTGTGGGCTCATCCAGCAGCAGTATCTCGGGTTCCTGGGCAAGAGCGCTCGCCAGTACCACTAGCTGGCGTTCACCGCTGCTCAGGTCATGAAAGTAGCGATTCTCCAATGACAGCGCTCCGGTTAAGGAAAGCTTCTCTCTGACCCGAATCACGTCCTCCGCCGTTTCGAAAAATTGACCCTTCTGATGGGGAAGCCGGCCCATTAATACGACATCTCGAGCAGTGAAAGAAAAGCTGACGTTCACTTGTTGAGGTACATAAGCGACCTGCCGGGCAAATTCACGGCGAGGCCACTCCCTCAATGGCTTGTTCCGGTAGAGGATTTCGCCTTGCCAGCCTTGCTGAAGGCGACACAGTATCCGAATAAGAGTGGTCTTACCGGCGCCGTTCGGCCCCAGTATCGACACGACCTCGCCCGGTCGAATGGAAAGGTCGAGATCGTACAGAACGGCGTGGGCTCCAAAACAATGGCACAATCCTTTTATTTCGAAGAGAGGATCAGGCATCAAAAATCTATTCCGTGAATCATTCTAGCCAGCTCCTTGACCGCCTCTCCTATTCGGGGACCCGGCAACAAAAAAATATCATTGGAGGTCGTAAACACTCGATTTGATTTCACTGCAGCGAGACCCGGAAACTTCCTCCACAACTGGAGAGCTGCCCTTTTCTTGCGTGAATCTGGCTGCCCGTAGGAAAGATCGATAATAATGTCTGGTTTTCGATAAAGAATAGCCTCTATAGAAACTTTCGGATATTGAGCCCTGGTGTCGGCAAAGACATTGATACCGCCGGCGAGTCGAATCAATTCGCCAAGAAAGCTGTTTGGTCCTACGGCGTAAATATCGGTCAGGGAACCTTGATTTCTTCCGATCAGCATCAATACACGCGGCCTGACAGATATGCGGCTGACCTGTTCCTGGACCGACTGGATCTGGTCTCCAATCTCGAGTGTCAGGCGTTCACCATTGCGCTGCTCGCCAATTCTCTCAGCCAGC
>DATGOF010000129.1:0-5329 GCA_035306285.1 Acidobacteriota bacterium
GTGCGCGCTACGAGCTGCGTCAGGGCCTTGCCAATCTATATCGACCTCAGAATCAGACGACGCTTTTGATGCTGGCGGTCGGGTTAGGGACTTTCGTCGTCCTCAGTCTTTACCTTGTGCAGAGCGGAATTCTTCGGGAAATCCATTCGGTCGCTCGCGAGGGACGACCCAATCTGATCTTTTTTGACATTCAGGAAGATCAGAAATCAGAGCTCGAGAATCTGGTCAGGGTTGAGGGGCTGGAGGCGCAGGAATCAGTCCCCATCGTGAATATGCGGATCGCAGCGATCAATGGCGTCCGAGTAGAAGAAATCGCTGACGATCCATCCAATGAACGTTCGCGATGGGCACTGCGCAGAGAATACCGCAGTACTTACCGCGATCATGTTTCTGAGACAGAAAAGGTCATTGAGGGCACTTTTTCTGGCAGGGCGAGTGGTGATGTGGTTGAAGTGTCTCTGGAGCAACGGATCGCCAGTGAACTCCAGGTGGGGCCGGGAGACAGGCTTACCTTTGATGTTCAAGGGGTGGAGATCGAAACACGGGTAGGAAGCATCAGGGAGGTCGACTGGAGAAATTTCGCACCTAATTTCTTCGTAGTTTTCCCGGCCGGGGTCCTCGAGGAAGCACCACAGTTTCATGTACTGCTGGCCCACGCCTCTTCGCCGGAAGAATCGGCCAAAGCACAGCGGGAGGTAGTCCAGCGCTTTCCTAATGTATCTGCCATCGACCTGGCTCTTCTTATCCAAACGATTGACTCTGTCCTGGATCAGGCTACTACAGTGATCCGCTTCATGTTCTTGTTCACAGTAATCACGGCTCTGATAGTTTTGCTCGGCGCTCTCCTCTCGGGACGGCATCAACGAGTGCGGGAGGGTGTTCTGTTGCGAACACTGGGGGCTTCACGGCGTCAGGTCGGAACGATCCTCTTCGTGGAATACCTGCTGGCGGGAGCCTTTTCGGTGCTGAGTGGCCTCCTTCTCGCAGTGCCTGCTTCCTGGATTCTTCTCTCTTTTGTTTTCGAGGTCTCCTTCACTTTTCATCTTACAGCAGTCTTGATTGTGCTTTTTGTCGTCGTTTTTTTGACCGTCACCCTCGGTTTAACCAGCAGTCGGGGCGTTTTGAAGCATCCCCCCCTGCAGATTCTGCGGGCCGAAGAATAGCGCTCCATCGTAACACCCACAAAACAGGTGAAAGATGCGTCGCCGGCTTCCATAATTAGGATCATGCAGAGGCAAATTGGGAAGGTCACTCTTGAATTGGTAGAGGGGAACATCGTCTCTCAAGACGACATCGATGCGATAGTAAACGCAGCAAACGCGCAACTTCGTACCGGAGGCGGCGTCGCCGGGGCCATACACCGTGCGGCCGGTCCGGGTCTGGAGGAAGAATCTCGTCGCCTCGCTCCTATCCGTCCGGGGCAGGCGGTCATAACGGGAGCCTACAATCTGCCCAACAAACACGTCATTCACTGTCTTGGTCCCGTCTACGGAAGAGACGAACCAGCCGACCAACTGCTGGCTGACTGCTATCGAAACGCGCTCAAGCGGGCCGACGAGAATCAACTCTCCTCGATTGCCTTTCCCTCCATCTCGACCGGAGCCTTCGGCTATCCGATGGAGGAAGCGGCTCGAGTAGCACTGCGCACCATCCAGCAAGTGGTACGCGAACTAAAACATGTACGCACGATTCGGTTTGTACTTTTCGGCCGCGAAGCCTTTGACGCCTACAGAATTGTTCTGGAGGAGCTCCAGTAGGTGGCCCCGTTGGCTGCTGGGAAAAGTAGCGACGGCAGGCCCAAAAAAGACAGTAAAAAAACAGGATCGTTTTCTGTCATAGCTGAAGCAACCGGATGTCCTGCAAAGGTGAGTCGTCGTTGACCAAAGGGCAAGAACTGGTTTCAACGCAAGTCAGGTGGGGTGTCGATGCAGTGGCGTCGTGATCGAAAGCCTTCAGACTCTTCTTGCCTGGCCGGACACAAATGGAAGCACGGGTTGGCAGGCCCAGCGAACCAGCCGTCTGCTTCCTCTAGACGGATCGAACGGCTTGAGCTCCTCAAGGTGAAAGCCAGCCTTTTCAATTAATGCGAGCGTTTGCCGGTTCGGATGGCACCCTCCTGAGAGTTTGCTCCAGACGAACTCGATTCGATCCTGCCAGCGCCCTCTACGTCCTTCGCCGCGAATGTGTTCAATGAAAATCAGTCTGCCATCCCGCCGCAGGACGCGGTGGATTTCCTGCATTGCAACTTCCGGGTCGCAGACTGAGCAAAGAACGAGAGTTGAAACCACCGTTTCGAAGGTTTCCGCTGGAAACGGTATCGCTTCAGCACGACTGAACAGGAGCAGAACGTGGGGTAGAATGCCGCTTTTCCCCCGATACTGAGCCAGCATTGCAGGTTCGGGTTCGCTGGCAACCAGCTTGATTCCAGACCCGTAATGGCTCAAATTGGCTCCAGTCCCGGCTCCAATTTCGAGTACAGGCGACGAAACGCTTGAAAGGAGTATCCGCCTGCGTTCGCTTAGATCAGCAGTCTCAAGCGGCGCCATAATCCGATCGTAAAGGGAAGCAAATATCGGACGACACATGGCCCCTGCTTATCCCCACCGGATTGCTGAATTGACACCGGACAAAGTTATCCGCCCTCGGTCATACTAAAAGGATCGAGAATCTTGTTTAGTTCATCCTCCGGAAGGACCTGGTGCTGACGACACACTTCTCGGACGGTGCGACCCGTCTCGTAAGCCTCCTTCGCAATCTTCGCCGCCTGATCATACCCGATTCTCGGAGCCAGCGCGGTTACCATGGCCAGCGATTTTTCCACCATTTCAGCACATCGTTCCCGGTCGGCCCGCAGACCGTCCACACACTTTGCAGCCAATACCTCGCAAGCGGAAGAAAGCAGCTGGATCGATTGCAGGAGGTTATAGGCGATGACCGGCTTCATGACATTCAGTTCAAAGTTGCCGGACTGTCCGGCTACGTTGATGGTTACGTCATTGCCCAGAACCTGCGCAGCCACCATGGTGGCGGACTCGGCAATAACCGGATTCACCTTCCCCGGCATGATCGAACTGCCGGGCTGCGTCGGGGGCAGAAGGATCTCTCCGATTCCGCAGCGGGGTCCCGAGCCGAGCCACCGCAAATCGTTAGCAATCTTCATCAGGCTGACCGCCACCGTCTTCAACATCCCACTCGTCTCTACGGCGGCATCACGCGCAGCCAGGGCTTCAAACTTATTTCGTGCCTCCCGGAACTGAATGCCGGTCCAGCGGGAAATTCTTTCCACCACACGCGGAGGGAAATCTGGATGACAATTCAAACCGGTCCCAACCGCCGTTCCACCAATCGCCAGCTCTGAAAGCCGTGGCCGGACAGCCTCCACGCGCTCTATGGAGTACTCCATCATCGCCGCATATCCTGAGAATTCCTGTCCCAGCCGGATAGGTACGGCATCCTGCAGGTGGGTTCTCCCGATCTTCACGATATCATCAAATTCTTCGGCTTTTCGATGGAGTGATTCATGCAATCGCTTGAGCGCCGGGAGCAAGCTTTTTTCAATCTCCTCAAGGGCCGAGCTATGAAGGGCCGTGGGAATCGTGTCATTACTGGACTGCCCGTAGTTCACGTGATCATTGGGATGAATTTCCTTGCTCCCAATTTTTCCTCCCTTAATTTCGATCGCGCGGTTCGCAATGACTTCATTGGTATTCATGTTCGTCGATGTACCGGAGCCAGTCTGAAAGACATCGACGACAAACTGGTCATCGAGCTTTCCGGCGATGACTTCGTCGGCGGCCTGAGCGATTGCACTCGCAAAATCGGGATCCAACAGTCCCAGCTCGCGATTCACATCAGCGGCCGATTTTTTTATCAAACCCATTGCCCGAATGAAGGGCCGGGGCATACGCAATCGACTGATAGGAAAGTTCAAAACGGCTCGCTGGGTCTGGGCGCCGTAATAGGCATCAGAAGGCACCTCCATCTCACCCATGGAATCTCTCTCAATCCTATATTTCGACATAGCTGATATTCTCCTTCTTCGAGCTGTGAGGGACAGCGCCGGATGCTTCGCTCATCGGGGCTCCGGCAGGAATCCCGCGACGTTCTCGTTCACTGAATCGCGCATCACGATATTTAGATTCGAAAGGGTTCGGCCAACTGCACGGTCAAGCAGGTCGTAACTCTTGATCAAGTCAATTTCTGCCCTCACTTGGACGGATTCTGCCTGGGCAAGATCGCGTTGTGCCTCGATCACATCACGAGTCGTTCCCATCCCCACTTCGAAGCGGGCCTGTTCCGCTTCTAGCCGTTCCAGAGCCGATTGTACCGCGACTCCGACGGCCTGCAGTCTTTCCCTATTCATTTCAATTTGGGTCAAGGCACTTCGGATCTCAGCCTGTACCATTTGCCGGACGCTCTTCTCTTCCAACTCTGAGCGCCGAAGGGCGATCTGCGCCTGCGCATTCGCCGCACGCGCTTCCGTGTTGAAAATAGGGAACCTGAAATCAAACCCGAGAACATACCCGTAATAATCGGCGCTGAAAAGATCCTTCAGGGAATCCGCCAATCCACCCGGAATGATATCGATGATGGGAGGATTAATAAAATCCTCCGAGAAGTCTCGAATCACCTGGCGCCCCCCGAGCCCAAACTGTTGATAGCCCGCAACCAGGTCCAGCGTCGGCTTTAGCTGGTCGCGGGTCAAATCCAGTTCAGTCCGCCGATTCTGGGACTGCAGTTGTGCCTGTTGAATGGCCGGTCGTAATTCCAGAGCCTGGTTTACCAGGAGCTCGAATGATTCTTGCGTTGAAGGGGGGGCCTGAACCGGATCAACCGGAACCAGACGCCCGGTGAACTCGCGGGGATCCTCGTATTGCGTGATCAAGCGGACCAATTCGTCCTGCACCTGTCGGTAATGGTACTGGGAGCGGATCAACTCTTCACGGCGCAGGGCCACTTCCGCTTCCGCCTGAACCACGTCAAGACGGGACGCAGTTCCGACCTCAAAGCGAGCCTCATTCTGCTCACGGGTTGTCTCCGCCAGTTCTACGGCCTTTTCCTTCACTTCGATATCCTTACGGGCGTACTGCAGCTCCCAGTAACGGTCCTGTGCCTGTAGAACGATATCCAGAGCAGTTTTCCAGAATTCTTGTTCGCTGATATCGAGATTTGTACGGCCGATCTCGATTCGATAGTCTGCCGGAATACGCCCGAAACCTCGCAGAAGATTCTGCCTCAGGAGAACTTCAAACTGGGTGTGAATCGCTGGAACCAGACTGGCGAAGAAATTTGTCGTGCGGTTACGGGAACCGACGAAATTGGCTTCGAG
>DATGOF010000130.1:0-7518 GCA_035306285.1 Acidobacteriota bacterium
AATCGACTGCCAAGAAGCGAGCTGGCAGGCGATAATCCGATGCGAGACGAACTCATTTTGAATCACGTGGTCAGAAGTTGAGGCAAACTGAGGTGGACCAGCGTGGAATCTCGGGTCGCGACAGAAAACCCGATGGCCGAACAGAGGATGATCTCAGGCCACACAGAATAATCTGTTCTTCAGAGAATTGTTCATCCCTGCGACGAAGTTGGTCGCCCACCTCGCTGATTCTGCAAGGTAAGAACCTCATCCCTTAGAAAGGATTTCAAGCGTTCTTGTACCTCGACGGGAACTTCGACCTTTTGATCACGCAACTTACTGGTCATTTCGCGGCAAGATTCGTAAGTCTTCATGAAATTGATACAGGGCGCGCAGGCGGAGAGATGCTCCCGGAGGCGTTCCTGCTTCTCTGGCTCAAGGTTCCCTTCAAGATAGTCCATCAAGAGATCAACACAATCACGACAACTGTAGAATTCGCTCATTACTTTCTCTCTAGATATCGACTTAGTCGTTCCCTCACAAACAATCTGGCCCGATGAATGCGCGTCTTAGTCGTCGCTTCTTTCAGGCCGAGTAGAGAAGAGATGTGCTTGATAGAATACCCTTCAACATCCTTTAATACGAGCGGAACACGATATTCGTACGGAAGTGCTTGTACCGCCTCGTAGAGTTCTCCCGCCATCTCAGAATTCAAATAGACCTCTTCGGGGTCGACCGACCATGCATATATAGGGTGGTCGAATTCATCATCTTTGGAGAAGGTCGGCATCATCTCCTCTAGCTGAGTCGTGCGTTCTCTAGTTGTCCTGTGCTTTCGCAGCCACATGATGCAGTTGTTGATGGCAATTCGCTTCATCCAAGGCCAGATGTCACTTTCTTCCCGAAAGGTATCGATTTTTCTAATCACCTTAAGCAAGGTGTCTTGCAGGATCTCTTCCGCGTCAGAGGGATTCTTCGTGTAGTTGAGAATGACCCCGAACAGAGGACGCGAATACCGGTCTACGAAATCATCGATAATCTCGGTATTGAGCGCCTTCAACCCCTGAATGATTTGGTGTTGATCCAGTTCGTCGGCTCGTGTTGACATGTCTCTATTACCTTACACGAAAATTGGACGTCGTGGCTATAATGGGAGCGTGGACTCCACCGGGGAGAACGATTCGTCTGCCGGGAGGCGGAATTGCTTTAGTACCGACGCCGTTGATACGATTTCACCTATGAAGGTGACGCTGGTCGTCCTGGTCTTTCTTTTCTTGTGGCCGGCGATCATAGCTCAAGAACGGCCTCTACGCGTACAGCTGGGCCAGGGTGTCCCGGAGTATTACAAGGCCTTTCAGTCGATTGATCAAAAACAGAATCTCACCCGGGTCGTTTTGAGAAACGGCTTAACCGTTCTCATCGAAGAGTTTCCCGCTGCCCCTCTGGCCTCCATCACCACCATGGTAAATGCCGGATCGCTTCAGAATCCGACGCGTCCTTCGGTTTCTTCCGTCATTGCGCTCTCAAAAGGTGAGGCACTGGAGGAGGCAGCTCGAGCTCGCGGTGGTTTTTCCCTGGTCGGGACCGACACGAATTCAACCTGGTTTACCACTGTCATTCCGGAGTCGGAAGTTCTGCATGTATTATCGGCCCATGCCAACCTGTTTACTGCCGAAGCGGACATGCCTCTGCGTGTTGAGACCGCAAATGAACTCGTTCTTCCAGAGGAGGAGAGCGCAGGTGGACTGATTTCTCAGGAAGATGAACAACTCAAGGAGTGGTTAGGCATCTCCAGGCAGGGTGCTCCTGATGCCGCTCTGGTGAGTGAGTTTCAACAGCAGTACTTCAAACCGTCGAATGTGACACTTGCGCTTTCAGGATCCATTCGCCGGGAAAATGTGCTCCCGGAAATCGTCGAGCAGTTTACCGGCCTCTCGTCCGAGGAGGCTGAACCAGGGGAAGATGGAGCACAAGCAAGTCCGGCAGATCAGGGATTTCAGTACTACTACTCGCGGGGAGACCGGCCGGGGTTTCGGGTTGTGATGGCATATCGGATACCCGACGCCGATGAGCCGGCTCTGCGTGTCCTCGCTTACTTGCTAACAGAAGGCAGTGCGGCTCTTTTGAAGCTCCCGCAGGAAGACGGACCAGACGATTTCAGACCTAGGGCTCGAATCGAGGAGACTCCCGCTGGCACCTTCTTTCTCATTGACTCGACCCCTTCACCTGCAGAAGTCGATGGAGTCGAGCTCAGAATTCTAGGTTTATTTGAAAGCCTCAAGAAAGGCGTCTTACCTGATCTTGCCTTGGATCGGGCCAAAGCTCTATTCGTCAATGATTACTATCGCCGACTGGAGAAGCTGAGCGATCGATCCCGAAGTCTGGCCATACAGTCCAAAACTCGACTTCAGACCAGGGAAGAGGCCTTGCGGCGCTTTCTAAACGTCTCTCGAAAGGACATTCAGGGAGTGGTCAGCCGTTATTTTGGAGTGTCTAATTTAATACTGTCCGAGTTTGCTTCCGAACAATCGGACCCAAGGACCTACGCTCCGGAATCCTACCTTGATGCCTTAAATATTCTCTTGCCCTCGGCTACTGAAAAACAGAGTAGCTTTTTGCAGATTTTCAGTGCACCGGCTGACAGCGAGCCTTTTAAGTTTTCTGGATTTCAGGCCAATTTTTTGAGCCAAAATCTGAAAAGAACCTCTATTCTCAGGGGCCCTGAGATCTATTTAGAAGAAATGCACACACTGCCTCTGGTTCACCTGGGCTTTTTCTTTCCAGGAGGACGAATCACTGAGCAAACCGGCGATGCTGGTATCACCGAACTTGCTTTGCGCTCCTTGCTCAATGAATTTGAAAGGAGAGAAGGTAGCCTCGCCCTGGCCGAGATCGAGAAGAAGGGGCTCCGATACCGGACGACAAATCAAAAAGATTTTTTTGGATTCCAGGCGACTACGATTTCATCCGGCATCCGCGACGCCATGTGGACGGTCGTAACCTGGCTCCGTGAGGTTCAGGTGTCAGAAGAAGATGTCGAGAAGGCCAGAAGGGCTTTGCTACGTGATTTAGAGCTGGAGGATGAGAGTGGCCGAAAAGCACTTGAAGCTGATATTCGCCAGAAGCTATTCCCCGGACATCCATACAGTCTTTCTCCCAAAGGGACAAAGGAAACGATCCAAAAGATCAGTTTTGAACAGGTGCAAGATTGGTTGTCTCGAAACGTTCTTAAGACAAATCCGTCGATCTTCCTCGTCGGAGATTTGGATGGGACGTCATTTCTATCTGAGTTTATTAAAGAGTTGAGTGATCGCCAGTACGAGAACCGCAGTACTGTGAAGCGCGCAGTAGACGAAAGCCTCCGTCCTGGGGGGTGGCCCGGCTATGCAGTTGCCTCCGATTTGAAGACACGTCAGCTACTGGTCGGATTCCCCGGCCCGCCCGAAGGTCTGTTCCCGAACCAGATGCTCGACATTGCCGGAATCCTGCTGGGCGGTCGAGCAGGTTGGCTTTCGCAGGAAGTGCTTGAGAAGGAAGGGCTGGCAGAACGGATCGATTTCCGGCGCAGCGAATACATCAATGGCGGAGCTCTCTATTTCCATCTCAGCGGCATCAAGTCATCACAATTGGGGAGAAATCCTGAGAAGAGTTTACTATCGGCCCTTTCGCGGTTCTCTGCATCCGCTCTGGAGCGCCGTGAGTTTCTGAACGCAATGGTTGGGGCAATGACCAGGTTTCATCATGCTCGTTTTGGAGGGGACGAGTATCTCCGCGAGCTGGCTCTGGCCATGTTTGCCGGGCGGGAACCGGATTTTCGCCAGGAGTATCTTCTCTCGATCAAGCAGACAACACCCGGAGAAGTGGATGCCGCCCTTAGTCGATACATCGAGGTTGGGGAATGAAGATCGTCATTCTGGCGGGGGGACAGGGTACCCGATTCTGGCCTTTGAGTCGGGCCGAACGGCCTAAGCAGTTTCTACCCATTACCGGGGATGCCAGTCTCCTCCAGGAGACCGTTGACCGGCTATTAACCCGGTACCGCAAGGAGGAAATTTACATAGCCACGGGTCGGCGTTACGAGCCCCTTGTGCGTCATCAGCTACCCTGGCTTCAACCTCGGCAACTCATTATCGAACCGGCTGCCCGCAACACCGCACCCTGCATCGGCCTGGCCGCCATGCGCGTGATGGACGATTGGCCGGGAGAGACGATGGCCGTCTTACCGGCCGACCACGTCATTCGTGATAGAACCGAGTTCTTAGAAGCCTTGCAATTTGCTGATGCGATAGCTCGCGAAGGCTGGCTCGTAACGTTTGGAGTCCGCCCGACCTTCCCCTCTACTGGATTTGGCTATCTTGAGCGAGGCGAATTAATCCGGAATAGCGAGTCACTGAAAAGCTATCGCGTGAAGCGCTTTACGGAGAAACCCCGTCTCGAGATAGCCGAAGGCTTTGTCAATTCCGGGCATTTCTACTGGAACAGTGGAATGTTTGTCTGGGCCCCTGAAGCTATTCTGGCCGCGATTGACAGTCATATGCCAGCTCTGGCGAAAAGCCTTCGAGAAGTGAACTGCCAAGGACCGGAATCCCCCGAAGGAAGCGCTGTTTTCAAGTCGGTTGAGAAGGTTTCGATTGATTATGGGGTCATGGAAAAGGTTGACAACGTGGCCCTTGTGGAAGTTGAGCTGGGATGGAATGATGTTGGTAGCTGGAAAGCTGTTGCCGATGTCTGCTCACCCGATAACCATGGGATCGTCAGCAATACTCAGGTCGTCAGCGTCGGTAGTAAAGATTGCATCGTGCATTCTTCTTCCGGCAAGCTTGTAGCCCTGGTCGGACTGGAGAACGTTGTGGTCGTTGAAACTGCTGATGCTATTCTGGTTTGCGAAGCAGACCGGAGTCAGGATGTTCGTGAGGTCATTCGTCAGTTGAAGGAGCGGGGCTGGGAGGAATTCTTGTGAAGGTGCAATTTCCGTCTAATCGGCCGTCTGGAAGACCGTCCGATGATTTGAGGAGAGCCGAAGAAAGGCACGGTGTTGCGGTCGAAAGGGCGCTTGTTCTCGACCAGGAAGAGGAGATCGAGAAATACGACAAATTGGGGATGATCTCGACTGTGTGTCGTTTTGACGAACAGTTGACCGATGCCTTACAGATCATTCGAACTACGGATGTACCCCGTTATCGTGATATCGACCATATCCTCATTTGTGGACTGGGTGGATCGGCGATCGGTGGTGAGCTCCTCGGCTCCTACCTGGGTCATGACCTTGGTAAACCTCTTTTTCTCAATCGGAATTATCAGGTACCTGGATTCGTCAACAATAAGACGCTGGCAATTGTGTGCAGTTATTCAGGGAACACCGAAGAGACCCTGACAGCCTTTGAAGAAGCGGTCGCCGCCGGGGCACAGATTGTCTGCATAACTTCGGGGGGTGTTCTGGCCGGTTTAGCGGTCGATCGCGGTTGCCCCCTGATTTCCGTGCCGGTTGGCTATGCCCCCAGAGCGGCCTTCGGCTTTGGATTCGTGGCAATGCTCAGAATTCTAGCCAGAGCAGATCTCATTTCAGATCGCCTCAGCGAAGTCGAAGAATCAATCGCCTGGGTACGCCGCAGGATCGGTATCTACGGGGTGGAGTCGCCGATGCAAGAGAATCCAGCAAAGAGACTGGCGACTCGCCTTTATGGAAGAATCCCCGTCATCTATGGAAGCGAGGGACGTCTTGGCCCAATTGCCCGACGCTGGGCAGGACAAATTTCCGAGAACGCCAAACAGTTGGCGTTTTACAACCAGCTTCCGGAAATGAACCACAACGAAATTGTTGGATGGGAACACCCAGCAACCTGGCTTCCCGGGCTTGTGCCGGTCTTTCTCAGAGACCACCAGGATCACCCCCGTGTACAGGCCCGGACCGAAATCACCAGAGATCTTCTTGAGAGAAAAGTAGAGGGCGTCGTCGAGTGCTGGTCGGACGGGTCGACATGGCTAGAACGCATGTGGACCCTTATTTTGTTTGGTGATTTCGCTAGCATCTATTTGGCACTGCTAAATCGCGAAGATCCTACACCGGTTGATATCATCGAGGACTTCAAAGCGCGGCTGAACCAGTCCTAAACCCTTCATATCCTAAAACTTGAAAGGCACTCCGGTGAATGAGGAAATCTTTCGGGAGTACGATATTCGGGGTGTCGCGGAACGCGACCTCACCAACGAAGTTGTAGAGCTCTTAGGTAAGGCGATCGGTACCCGGTTCCGGCGAGACCGTCGGGAGAGAGTGGTTGTCGGAAGAGATGTCCGCCTCAGCTCTACCAGGCTCAGGGATGCCCTCTGTGAGGGCCTTCTGGCCAGCGGAATGACAATCACCGACATTGGAGAATGCCCGACTCCTGTCCTTTACTTTGCTCTCCATAACCTGGCGGTCGATGGCGGAGTGATGATTACCGGCAGCCATAATCCTGCTGAATACAATGGTTTCAAAGTAGCTATCGGGCAGTCGACAATTTATGGGCAAGAGATACAGGGTCTATTAGAGATTATCCGCAAAGGAGAGTTCGTTGAAGGGGAAGGGAAGATTGAAACCAGGTCCCTGACGGAACGCTACATCGAAGAAATTTCTTCGGCGATCGGTGTATTATCAAGGGGACCACGAGTGGTGGTGGATTGTGGCAACGGAACGGCATCGCTGGCAGCGGTCTCCATATATCGGAAGTTGGGTTGCGACGTAATCCCTCTTTTTTGCGAAGTTGACGGCCGCTTCCCCAATCACCATCCAGACCCAACCGTCCCGGAGTTTCTCGAGCACTTGATTGGAAAGGTGAAGGATGAGAATGCCGAGCTCGGCATCGCTTTCGATGGTGACAGCGATCGTCTGGGAATAGTGGATCACCAGGGTCGGATCATCTGGGGAGATGAATTGATGATTCTTTACAGTCGCGACATTCTCTCGAGACATCCTGGAGCAACCTTTATCGCTGAAGTGAAATGCTCTCAGCGACTTTTCGACGACATCGAAAGAAACGGCGGAAGGGCGATCATGTGGAAGGCCGGTCATTCACTCATAAAGGCCAAAATGAAAGAAGAACAGGCGCTGATGGCCGGCGAGATGAGCGGACATATGTTTTTTGCCGATGAGTACTTTGGATACGATGACGCGATTTATGCCGGTGCTCGGCTTCTGGAAATCTGCTCGCGACGGGGCCTGCTTGTTTCAGAGCTTTTGTCGGACCTTCCGGAAAGCTTCTCGACGCCTGAAATTCGGCGAGACTGCCCGGAGAATATCAAGTTTGAGGTCGTGAAGATGGCGCAACAGTTCTTTAGCCAACGATACCCGACCGTGACTGTAGACGGAGTTCGAGTGATCTTCGAAGATGGATGGGGCTTGATTCGCGCCTCCAATACACAACCGGTTCTGGTCCTTCGGTTTGAATCTAAGAGCGCCGAAGGCTTGGAGAGAATTCAGGCTGTAGTGGAGGATGGACTTGATGCAATAATGGAAAAGATCAGTCAGTCTGTGAGGGAGTAGCACGGAGTTCGCAAAATGAG
>DATGOF010000131.1:0-5472 GCA_035306285.1 Acidobacteriota bacterium
CAGTCATGAAATATCTAGTATTGCTTTACGCTGAAGAAGGTGCTTGGCCACCAGAAGATCATCAAGCTGCTATTCAGGAGTCAATTGCCCTATGTCATGAGCTCAATGCGAAAGGCCAGTACTTGGGGGCGTCACCTTTACAGCCACCATCTACCGCCACCTGTGTGCGGGTACGAGACGGCAAACGAATCGCTTTCGATGGCCCGTATGCGGAAACAAAAGAACAACTTGGCGGCTATTTCCTGATCGACGTCGAGAGTAGGGAAGAAGCTATCGCGATTGCCTCGCGAATCCCGGGCGCACGCCGTGGAACAGCCGAGATTCGTCCCGTTATGGAAGTCGACGGTCTTCCCCGCGGGTGACACTGCCTGCACAGTACCCGGACGGGCATTTCCATCCAAGAAGGAACAAGCGGTGCCGTTCCTTTTCCACTTTGTAAATTTCTGCTTGCGACCGGACACTTCCCTTGTCAAACTCACCGGACAGATCGCATGCTACTGACACGCAGACTCCTTCCTGTTGACAGGCTGGAGCCTGAGTGGTAGCTTCGTTCCAACCAATCCCACCAAATATCAAGACGAAGGATGCGCCATGAGAGTAAGCCTCGTAATAGCGCTGGTCCTTTTTCTCGCCTTTGTCTCGGTCGAACTGACAGCGCAAGAAAGCAGGGCCACAATCTTCGGAACGATTACGGATCAGACCGGCGCCGTCATTCCTGGCGTAGAAGTCACAGTCCTCAATATTCGGACCAACGTCGGAAGCACGACAACTACGAATGATTCCGGCTACTACGAAGTTCCATACCTCATACCCGGACGATACCGTGTGGAGGCCGCGTTGCCAGGATTTAAGACTCATGTCCGGGAAGGAATCGATCTTACGACCGGCCAGCAAGCTACCGTCAATCTTCAACTGGAAATCGGGGAAGCGAACGAGGTCGTCAACGTGACCGCTCAGGCACCTCTTCTCGAAACGAGCAACGCGTCATCCGGGCAGGTGATTGACAACCGGGGCATCAATGAACTTCCGGTGACGGATATGAACCCCTTCGCTTTGACGCATCTTGCGGCCGGAGTAGTCCGGAACGCTGAACCGATGTTCAATCGTGCGTTCGACAATTCCAGGGTTTCAAACATTTCAATTAGCGGCGCAGGTAACCAAAGCAATGAATGGACGCTGGATGGAATGCCAAACTCAACCGCCGGGGATCGAGTTTCTTATGTTCCCCCGACCGAAGCCGTCCAGGAATTCAAGGTTATGACATCGCCCTTCGATGCTTCGGCCTCGGGAATGGGGGGAGTGGTTAATGTTTCGATTAAATCGGGTACAAATGAGTTCCACGGGTCGCTGTACGAGCTCCACCGCCAGCAGCGCTGGAATGCCACCGACTGGTTTGTCAATCGAAGCTTCTGGAGTGACGTTGAAGCCGGCAGGCGGAGTCCCGACGAGGAGCGACAGCGAGCTGGAAGTTACAACCAATTCGGTGGAACGATTGGAGGACCAGTCATCCTTCCCGGGCTGTACAACGGCCGAGAACGAACGTTCTTCTTTTTCAGCTACAACGGAATTTACGACCGAAATCAAGAGCCAAGCTTCTATCGAATGCCCACGGAAATGGAGCGGCAGGGGAACTTTTCTGAACTTCTCAACAGGGGCGGATCTGATTTCCAAATCTATAACCCTTTCAGTGCTCGCACCGAGGGAAACCGGGTCGTCCGTGATCCATTTCCGGGCAACATAATCCCATCCGATATGATCAGTCCTATTGCTCGCAGGTATCTCGATTTTTTTCCACTTCCAAACAACATGGAGGGCGCGGGCACCGACCTTTCCAATAACTATTTTGCTGCTCAGCAACCCCGGGGAGAGGACTTCTACTCTCTAGTTAACCGGTTTGATCATCGAATCAGCGCCTCGCACAATATTTTCGTGCGATGGCACCATAACAACCGTCTGCAGGACCGGGGCGATTGGACAGGTCAAGGTTTGATGACGAACGGGCTCCGACGAATCAACTCCGGCGCCGCTTTTGACGACGTCCTGACGATAAACCCCCGTACTATCCTTAACTTCAACATAGCTTGGAGCATGTTCAAAGACGGTAACGAACGGCTTACTGATGGCTTTGACATCGGTGAACTCGGTTATCCGGATTATCTCCGCGAAAGGGCCGCTGATCTTCAACATATGCCTCGCATTGAAATTTCCGGCTTGCCAGCACTCGGCAATCCTCGATCCCAAGTGAATAAGCAGCATATCTATTCCACGAAGGCAATGCTCAGCCACGCCCAGGGAGATCACACGTTCAAGGCTGGGGGAGAGATCAGAATTTATGAGAGGAACCGCAACGCGCCGGGCTTTCCTGGAGGAACGTTCAGTTTCAATAATCTCTATACCCGGCGAGATTCAGCGACTTCCGCCCAGCAAAGTGGACTGGCCCTGGCGGCTTTTCTCCTTGGCTTGCCTTCGGGAGGCTCAGTAGATACCAACGATAGCCACGCCTTGCAGAACTTCTGGTACGGACTTCATTTCCAGGATGACTGGCGGGTGACGCCTCGCCTGACACTGAATCTGGGTCTTCGCTATGAATATGAGAGCCCTACCACTGAACGGTTCAACCGCTTCACAGTCGGATTCGACCAAACGTCCCCTTCGCCCATTGCGGCAGAAGCGGAGGCAGCCTATGCGATGAATCCGTTACCCGAACTCCCTACGGACGAGTTCAAGGTGGTGGGGGGAGCAATGTTCGCCGGCGTTGGAGACGGACCCACTCGAATGTGGAACCCGGATCGAAACAACTTTATGCCTCGCATAGGATTGGCCTATATGGCAGCCGATAACCTCGTCATTCGAACCGGGTATGGCGTTTTTTACGACAACTCCACAGGCGTCCAGCAGACACTCGGGTTTCAATATGGTTTTTCAGAATCGACTCCTCTAATCGCTTCCACAGACCAAGGGCTCACCTTCATTGGAACGTTAGAGGATCCTTTTCCGCCAATTCAAGAGAATGGCCTCCGTTTTCGTAAGCCTCCAGGCTCTTCCGCAGGCCTGGCTCAACAACTGGGACAGACTTACAACTTCCTGAGTCCCAATCGCCCTAATCCCTACCAACACCGGTGGCGTTTTGGAATTCAATATGAGGTGCGGCATGATATGGTGCTGGAAATCGCATACACCGGCAGTGCCAGCCGGGGCCTCTTCGTAGACCGCCGAATGAACTTTTTGCCGGAGCGATTCTGGGCCACGGGGAATGGGAGGAACGATGCAATACAGGCTGACCTTACAAGCAGTGTACCGAACCCCTTCGAAGGTCTGCTTCCTGGCACAGCCTTCAATGGAGAAACCATCCCCAAGCACGTTTTACTCAGACCCTTCCCTCAGTTCAGCACTGTGACCCTAGTAGATGAACCTGTAGGGAAGTCAAGTTTTCATTCGGGAGAAGTACGAATTGAAAAACGGTTTTCGACGGGGTGGTCTCTACTGACTTCTTATACGCGTCTCAAGCAATTAGACGAGACAACACGTCTAAATGAGTTCGATTCAGATCTCGATCGACATCTATCCCCGTTCAGCCGTGATCATCGCTTTGTTGCCAGTGGTATTTGGGAACTCCCCTTCGGACGTGACCGAAGGTTTGGGACAGAAATGAGTGGTTGGCTGAATGCGGTACTGGGTGGTTGGCAGCTCGGCTGGATCTATCAGGCGCAATCGGACGAACCTCTCACCTTTGGCAACCTGTTCTATCAAGGAAGCACACAGAATCTTGTTCTTTCTGACAGCGAGCAAACCATAGACAGGTGGTTCAATACAGATGGATTCGTGCGCGCCAGTGCGCAACAACCCGGAAGTTTCCATGTTCGGGTCTTCCCAGTTGTGCCCAATGAAGATCTGCGTCAGGATAGCCTGAACTTGTGGGATCTTAATCTCCTCAAAAAGTTCGATCTTGCCGAGGAGGCTTATGCGCAGTTTCGACTTGACCTGCTCAACGCTTTGAATCATCCTCATTTTGCCCAACCCAACCGCAATCCAACAAGCGGCAGTTTTGGCCGGGTTACAAGTATGTGGGGGCTTCCCCGAATGATTCAGTTGAGTTTGCGTATCGTCTTTTAACAACGGCATTGTGGAGAAATTGGAAACCGACTCTGCTACTCTTCACAGGCGAGAGTTCGCCATGGTCCTTGAGCCGGAGTAAAATGAAACATCAAATCCTTAGCAGCTGTTCCCTTTTGACCTTCAAAGTCAATTTACCGCCTAGAGTTTTTGGGCTGACCCTGCTGTGGGCGTTGCTGACTGTTTTGTCTGTCAAGTTCACTGCGACGGGTGTCGCAGCGCAGAAACCACCAAACATCCTGTTCATTCTTGCCGATGATTTGGGCTGGGCCGATGTTGGCTATCACGGTTCAAGAATTCAAACACCCACTCTTGATCGACTGGTCGCCGAAGGAGTCCGTCTGCACAGACATTACGTGCTCCCGACCTGCTCTCCCACGCGGGTTGCCTTGCTGACGGGTAGATTCCCGAGCCGCTTTGGCGTCCTCGCCCCACTTGCCGCCACAACCCACGTAAGGCCTGAGGATATGCGTCTTCCCCAGCAACTCCGGAAACTGGGCTACACCACCCATGTCAGTGGAAAGTGGCACATAGGCGAACTTCCCGAGCACCGCCCGCTGCGTTACGGCTTCGATACTTCATACGGATATCTCCGTGGGCAAATTGACCCGTATACTCATCGTTATAAGTTTGGAGACCACGTCACCTGGCATCGAAACGATGCGTTCGTGGAAGAGGACGGGCATGTTACGGATTTGATTACCGATGAAGCGATTCGGATCATTGAATCCTCGGGTGACAAACCCTTCTTTCTTTATGTGGCACACCATACTCCGCACTATCCCTTGAACGAGCCACCGAAATGGATTGCTCCCTACGAAGAAGTTTTCGAGGATGTCTGGCGCCAACATTACGCGGGCGCGATCTCTCACATGGATTATCAGATCGGCCGCATTATCGAAGCTCTTGAAAGAACCGGTAAACGCAATGAAACGCTGATCATCTTTTCTTCCGACAATGGCGGACAGCGGAGCTGGAGTGCACCCCAACGAGAGTACAACGGGCGCTATGCTCCCCACACAACAATGGGCAATAATGAACCGCTGCGGGGCTGGAAAACCGATCTCTATGAAGGAGGAATCAGAGTACCGGCTCTGGTCAACTGGCCGGGGGTAGTTCCCTCCGGCGAGGTCGTGGAGGCGCCCCTCCATATCGTAGACTGGGCCTCCACCTTAATTCAGCTGGTTGGAGGTCAGGCATTGGCAGATTGGAAGTTGGACGGGGAGAATATCTGACCTCTACTCACCGGCGAGGAAAAGGATCTGGAGCCACGCCCTCTTTACTGGAAGACTCCGAGAGAATCAGCCCTTCGTTATGAAGGTTGGAAGTTGTTGATCGATCGCGAGAGCCAGTCTACTC
>DATGOF010000132.1:0-10938 GCA_035306285.1 Acidobacteriota bacterium
CGGGGGAACGCTGCGCATCTACCTCAAACCGAAATTTTGAAGGCCGGCAGGGGCGGGGAGGAAGAACCCACTTGGTCAGCCCAATCATGGCTGCGGCAGCCGCGATTTCCGGGCATTTTGTCGATATCCGTAATTGGAAAGACCTGGCTCTTACAGGAGGGAACTGAGCATCTATGGAACCCTTTCGCAAACACACCGGAATTGTAGCCACCCTCGACCGTGTCAACGTCGATACTGACCAGATCATTCCCAAACAATTTCTGAAGAGGATTGAGAGAACTGGATTCGGTAAGTTTCTCTTTTTCGACTGGCGTTTGAAGGAGGACGGAACTCCCAATCCTGATTTTGAACTGAATCGCCCCGAGTACGCCGGCGCCTCGATTCTTCTGACTCGAGCCAACTTTGGATGTGGCTCCTCTCGAGAGCATGCCCCCTGGGCACTGCTTGACTACGGGTTCAGAGCCATCATTGCGCCTTCTTTTGCCGATATTTTCTATAACAACTGCTTCAAGAATGGGATCTTGCCCGTAAAGCTCTCCGAGGAACAGGTGGAAGAGCTTTTTCAGCGAACTCGAAAAAACCCTGGATACAAACTTACGATTGACCTCGAAAACCAAGTCATCAGGGATGATCAAGGTCTCACTCTGAAGTTTGAGGTAGAACCTTTTCGGAGAGAAAGTCTGCTGCACGGGTTGGATGACATAGCACAAACGCTGCAGCATAAAGCCGCCATTCAAGCCTATGAAGAAAATCGGCGGGTATTTCACTCCAGCTAAGCGATTTTTCAAGTCGTCTTGCCGCTACTGCCGGCGACATGGTAAAGGAAGTTCGCGAACTACTTCGGCCCCCTACATCTCCTACTCTCGTCGAAATCCCCTTTTCTGTGCTCCGAAGCTGGAAGGTGGAGACCTCGCTCAGAAAGAAGATCCCCACCTTTGACACCACCTCAGCGCTCTTGTGATTCCCGGAGGATAGGCAAGTCCCGGCCTGTCGTTTGTCTATAATGAATTGTGTGGACAAATCAGAAGAGAAGAAACTTTCCCGCCGGGAATCGTTGCTTCGAAGGGCTGAAGACATATTCTTCCAGTCATGTTATGCCCCGGTTGACCTGAAGAAGATGCTGGAGAGCGCAGACACCAGATCCCAGATCAGGCGCCTACCTGCCGCTCAATTGTTCTATCCCGCCAAAGAACTTTCTGACTCAGAAATTCAAGCTTTGCTTCCCCACATTACCGAAGAACAATGGGCAGGCATTCTCGATCTTGACCTGTGGACAAAAGATCGAGCTCGAATGGGCCGTTTCCTCTCCTGGCAAAGACATATTGTCAATGCGGAACCTTCCGTGGCCCGCAAGCTCTTAAGGGGAACCGACAATGAACTGTGGGAACTGGCCTTTAGACGTGACCTGATCGTTTACCCCAGAACTGAAGAAGATGAACATGCAGCAGAGCCAGGCGATGATGATAACTGGATGGAAACACCCGACCGAGAGTTCCTCATAATCCTGCCGAAAAACCCGGAAAAGGCAAAAGTCTACGAGAATCTGATTCTAAGACTCTACGAACTTGACCCCGAAAATTTTAAGCTCATGCTACTTTCGTCCCAGTGCAGAACACCTACTGAACTGGCAGAGACCGCCTACCAGTTGCGAACACGGAGAATGGAAGATCTCGGCTTTCAGGACTATTTTGATGCACTTGAGATCTTCTCCTACCGCCGCCCTGACGAGCAGCTCCCCGCCAAACGCTGGGATCAGCCGGTCGACCTCTCGCAGCTCCCGGCACCTATCTTCAGCAGCGAAACAGACACTCACCTCCTTTTTCAAGCACTCCAAGCGATTCCTCACTGGCAACAGGCGAGTACGCTGATGGAAGAATTGGCCTATGTCACAAACAAGCTGCTGGCGGCCGAAAGGACGTCACCCGCTGAACCCGCACGGGTGAAGAAGGGGATTCGCAAGACTTTAATGACCATCAACCTCGGCCTCGAATGCTGGTCCGGCGGTAGCTTGCAAAAAGCCATAGAAGGTTTGACTCACCATTACTTGCTCAGCTTCTTTCAGCTCGGGTATAGCCGCCTGCTCGACCTTCAGAACGAGGCTCGAAAGATCCCGGACTCAGCTGTCGAGCCCGGCTCGTTAGGAGAAGCCGTAATTGAGTCGCTCTTGCGGCGGTTCCCATTATTCACCGTCGAGAGAAAGGGGAGATTGAGGCGGCGGCTTTTCGAAACTCGTGCTGATCTCAATTATGTTCAGGAAATTTTGAAAGAGCTGAAAAGCAGTAAGGAGACCGGGTAAATAGTGAGGAACTCCGGATTGCCTCCAATCTGGCACTGATGTTAAAAATACTGGTATCCGAGTCAGCCCGTTACCCGATTCAGTGCCGACCTTTTCAGGTTGATTAAAGAATGAGCAGCGTAAACCCAATGCAGGAAGGTACGCCAAGGCCTGATTTGCGGCCGCATGTTATCAGCGCTGAACGGCTGTTTGCTCCTCTCTACTTGCTGGCGGTTGCTTTCTGCCTGGCTCCGTCCACTGGATATGCACAAGACGCAGATTATCGTCAGGAAGAAGCCCAGGATTACTATCAGAAATGGCTCACCGAGGATGTCGTTTACATCATCACCGATGAGGAACGAGCTGTCTTTCAAAAGTTGACCACGCCCCAGGAAAAGGAACGCTTTATTGAACAGTTCTGGAAGCGACGCGACACCGATCCTACAACCTCCATCAACGAATTCAAAGAAGAGCATTATCGTAGAATTGCTTATGCCAACGAACACTTCCATGCCGGTGTAGCGGGATGGAGAACAGACAGGGGCAAAGTTTACATCATCCATGGGCCGCCCGATGAGCGCGAACAGCATCTGGCGGGTGAAACGTACCGGCGAACGATGCGGGAAGGTGGGGGAAGCACAAAGACTTATCCATTCGAACGATGGCGCTATCGCCACATCGAGGGTATTGGAACGAACGTGGAGATCGAATTTGTGGACAGCACCCTGGATGGAAATTACACTCTGGTTTTAAACCCCGAAGAGAAGGATGCTTTTCTTTATGCTCCGACCCTCGGCATGACACTGGCCGAAGAGGCAGGAATGGCTTCTCGCGCGGACCGTCCTATTTTCTCGCCGTCAAATCGCTTCCACTATCCTCTGACACCTAATTATGGGGAGGATAGCCCCTTTCGCCGCTACGAGCTTTACACTCAGATCCAGAGGCCGGTCGCTCTCAAGTATCACGATCTCAAACGTCTTGTTGAAGTCAGTGTCGGTTATGAGGAACTTGCGCTGACCATAGAACCTGATTTCTTCTTGTTGAATGACGATGAAGTACTGGCACCCATCAATATAGAAATCGACAATCAAAGCCTGAGTTTCGAGCAGGATGAAAGTGGGCGTTACACGGGAAAGATCGCGCTCTATGGATCCATCACGTCGCTTTCAAACGAACTCATCGCCGCGTTTGAAGACGATCTGGAGGTTTCCTTCCCTCCCCAATCCAGGTCGTCGCTGCTCGAGAAGAGTTCTCTTTACCAGAAAGTCGTTGTGCTCCCCAGGAAAGGGCGGTTCAAACTCGATTTAGCCGTCAAAGACCTGAAGAGTGAACGCATTGGTATTGCGTCTCGCTCGCTGGTCCCTCCTCAATTTTCAGAAGAAGAACTGTCGATCAGTTCGCTGGTACTGGCCGACCAGGTTCGCCGCGCGGGGGTTTCGGCAACACCCGACGATATGTTTATACTCGGCGATCTTAGAGTCCGCCCTAACATGCGCCGGAATTTCTACTGGCATCGACCGTTGATAACCTATCTGCAAGTCTACAACGCCGACCTGGATCAGCAGTCCTTCCAGCCGCAGCTTGATCTCGAATACCGTGTGTTTCGCGAAGGTCAACTGGTTAAGTCGATCCGCCCCGACAATGACAAAACAATTCAGTTTGCCTCCAGTCGTCGAATTGTCCTGGTTCTGGAGATCCCGCTCGACGACCTGCAATCCGGGGCTTACCAGTTGGAAGTGAAAGTGACCGATCAAATCGGCAACCAGACGGTATCAGCCCTGCAGAACTTCCGTGTCGTTGATCCCCCCGCCGCCGAGCCAATTGCGCAATAGCTTTGAGCCAGTCACGGATCATGCAATCAAGCTTCTTTTCGCTTGACTTGCTGTAGTTCACTGCACTACGGTTAGTCCAATCTTTACAATATTCAAATTTTCGCATTAGCTGACCGGGAAACCGGTCAGAACAACAGGAGGGGGCATGTTGAAAAAGATATCTTTTTCACTGTTGTTCATCGCGTTCGGTCTGTGCTTTACCTCCCAGTCTTCAGCCCAAGAAGTCACTGCATCTGCCTATGGTCGGGTGATGGACGACTCTGGAGCAGTCATCCCGGGAGCCGAGGTCATTCTGCGAAATATCGGTACAAACCGACTTTACCGTGCGATTACCGACGACACCGGCTCATACGCAGTTACCCAGGTTCCTCCCGGGGAATACGAAGCATCTACGGAGATGCCTGGATTTAGACGGGCAGTCGTCACCGGGATCACTCTACGCGTCAATGACCGCAGGCGAATTGACTTCACTCTGGAAGTTGGTGAGATCAGCGAACAGGTGACCGTATCAGCCTCCACCGTCACAGTGGACACAGCTTCCGGGGCAACCAGCAACATCATGACTTCTGAAGACATCGTCCAGTTGCCCTCTTCTGGAAGAAACGTCATGCCTTTCGCCATGGTGATGCCCGGGGTTGTCTCCGACTCGCCGAACTCGCGTCGAGATAACCGACACGCCGTCAATGGAATCCGCCCTACACACAACGCCTGGTTGCTGGACGGGGGTTACAACATCGACACAGGGGGGAACTGGTCGGCTCCCCTTGCGCCCAATCTTGAGACGGTTTCCGAGTTTAGAGCCATTCGCAGCAACTACAGCGCCGAGTTTGGAATGGGTGGCGGCAGCCAGTTCAACGTCGTCACCAAGTCCGGTACCAACGAGTTCCACGGCGCTTTGTACTGGTATCACCGCAACAGTGCAATGAATGCTCGCAACTTCTTCTCTCCAGACAAGGATTCCTTCCGCGATAATGATTTCGGCGGAAGCATCGGTGGCCCGGTCTGGATACCTGGGCTTTATGATGGGCGTGACAGGACCTTCTTTTTCGTCCTGCTGGGAACCAGAACGGAGCGATCCGATCAACGCTTTTTCGCCAAGCTCCCAGAAGTTCCGTATCGGTCCGGAGACTTCAGCTCTCTGGGGACAGAGATTATCGATCCTGGAACAGATCAGCCGTTCCCCGGCAATATCATTCCTGACAGCCGGATCGATCCCAACGCCCGAATCTACATGTCGCTGTATCCTTCCCCTAACTTTTCCGATGAGCGGGGAAATAACTTCACGATCACGCGCCCCTCGCGTCATGACCTTCCCCAACAAAACTACCGGATTGATCACCACTTCAATGACGATCACCGCGTCATGGTGCGCTATGTTCGGGAAGACCGCGATACCTTGAACTACACTTCACCCGGCTTCGATTTCCTGGAAAATCGCCAGGAGGTTCCGGCGAATAACACAGTGGTTAACTTCTACTCAACGTTCAGCCCCACCCTGATCAACGAGTTCAATTTCACCCGCAGCCACAACCGGATCATGAACTTTCCACCGTCGATTCCTGAAAGTTCGCTTGGAATCAGTATCCCGGAGTTAGTGGAAGACTCGGAAGCCAACTATCCACTCGACCATCTCAATTTAAGCGAAATTCCCGACCGTGCTCCTACCTTTGCTCTGGTGAATTACGCGGGAATCGCACCGGCTTCTCCGTGGAGCAACTGGCAGTCGATCTTTGATTTCAAGGATAATCTGACCTGGGTTCGTGGACCGCACACCTTCAAGTTCGGATTCGATTATGCCTACGAAAAGAAGTTCGAACCTACTGAATCCGGTGTCTTCGGCCACTTCGGTTTTGACGGACGCTTCACCGGGGATGCATTGGCCGATTTCCTGTTGGGAATGGCCGAGTCGTATCGAGAATCATCCGCGGTCGGGTTCAATGACAACCGTCGTCACGCCTTTGAACTTTATATCGACGACACCTGGCGGACAACGCCGCGGTTGACGTTGAATCTCGGTGTGCGTTACTCCTACTTTCCTCCTGCCTATGAGCCGGATGAACGCTTTCGTTCTTTCTGGCCCGAAGCCTACGATCCGGCCAACGCGGTCACTGTGACCGATGACGGCCAAGTCGTGCGAGATAGCGGTGACCGCTTCAATGGTCTTATCAACCCCAAAGATTGGTGGGATTATACACCCTGGAATTTCGCGCCACGACTCGGCTTCTCTTATGATCTGTCCGGCAACGGACGAACCGCTTTGCGTGGAGGATATGGAATCTTCTATAGCCGAGAGATCCTGGGCGCATTCATCCTGATGTCGGCCAATCCCCCGTTTGCCGAACAACTCGAGTTCTTTAATACCAACTTGAGCAATCCCGCTGGAGGTTCCACGCGGGACTTCGATGTCCCTATCAATCTGGGCTCGATCGATATCAACCAGCATATTCCCTACACCCAGCAATGGAACCTAAATATCCAGCACGGACTCTTTGAAGGAACAGTTCTGGAAGTCGCCTATGCTGGATCCCGTGCCACGCATATGATGCGCTCCCGCGATATCAACCAGCCTGAATTCAATCCCGAAATTGCTCTGGGAGAAATCAGTGCCAACGCTCTGCGTCCTTACAAGGGATGGGGGACCATCTCTCATCGGGAACAAAGCTACAGTTCCAACTACCATGGCCTGCAGGTTGGACTGAATCGCAATTTTCGGGATGGTTTTGGGCTCAAAGTCGGTTATACCTGGTCCAAGGCTATCGATAACGCTGATTTTTCAGGTGGAATCTACGGCGTTTCTCCCTACTATCCGAACGCCCTGTTCCCGAATGGCGAACGAGGCCTTGCCAACTTCGATGCCAGCCACCGCTTTGTAGCCAGCTATATCTATGAGATCCCCTGGCTGCGAAACCGCAACGACTTTATCGGAAAGGCCTTTGGAGGCTGGAGCTTTTCCGGAATTACCACTTTTCAGGTAGGTCTTCCCTTTACTCCCCAGCTAGGTCGCGATCTGGCCGGCATTGGTTACAGCACCCGTCAGCGGCCAGTGATGAGTGGAGACCCCGAGCTGGACAATCCAACCGTCGGCCAGTGGTTTAATACCTCCGTCTTTTCGGCACCCGAGATCGGTACACTGGCGCCGACAGGGCGAAATACGATGCGCCTGCCCGGCACCAACAACTGGGATCTGACGCTGGCAAAAGATTTTCGAATGGGAGAAACCACCAATCTCAACGTTCGGGTCGAAGCCTACAACGCCTTCAACCACACACAGTTCAGCGGGCTAGGGAGTAATTTTAATGCGGCTTCCTTTGGGAGTGTGACATCTGCAGCCGATCCAAGAACGCTCCAGGTCGGCCTCCGATTGTCCTTCTAGTGCGACGTTTGTGGCCTCTCGTTTTATCCTCGTTTATTTCGACTTTCCTGCCGGCAGCCTTCCTCTGGGGGGTTGCCAGCAGAAGTTCTGAGAACGCCTATATCGATCCCAACGTCTGCGCGTCCTGTCACCTCGGGCAACACGAGGGCTACCAGAATACCGGAATGGCCCGGTCACTATCCCCGGCCGGTCCTTTTCTCTCCAGAATTCTCGGCGAGAAGACAGCCACCTTTTACCACCAACCTTCCGATCGTCATTACACGGTCTTTCGTCGCGGCGACCAGTACTTTCTCAGACGACATCAAATGCGCGGCGAAAACAAAATCAATCAACTGGAAAGGCGAATTGACCTCGTTATTGGATCGGGCAACCACGCCGCCACGCTGGTTCATCGGTCTGAACAGGGCAAGCTTCTGGAGTTGCCTTTGACCTGGTATTCCGCGTCCGGTGGATACTTTGCGATGAGTCCCGGCTATGATAATCCTAATCACTTCGGCTTTCGCCGCCAAATCACCGACAAGTGCCGCTCTTGCCACAGCGCTTATCCCCAGGTCCCGACCGGATCAGACGTTGCACCGATCGATTGCCAGCGCTGTCACGGCCCAGGCCAGCGACATTTGGATAGCATTTCGGCTGATGCCGGCATCGATGCGATCCGGCAGTCGATCGTCAATCCTGCCCGGCTCACGCCAGCGCGAGCCCTTGAAACGTGCCTGCAGTGTCACCTGGAGACGACTAGCCGCCCTCTTCCCGATTCCCTGCTTCGACACCCACGCGAAATCTTCTCATTCAGGCCGGGAGATCCTCTCGGCGACTTTCGAATCTACTTCGATCATCCAAATGATCACCCACTCGCGGAGAAATTCGAGGTCAACAGTGCTGGATATCGATTCCTAAAATCATCCTGCTTTCGAGCAAGTCAGGGAGAGTTTCAGTGTATCTCATGCCACAATCCTCATCGTCACCTCCGGGGTGAAGAGATGGGGGCCAAGACCAGGGCGGTTTGCCTCAGCTGTCATCAAGAAGCGCTGTCATCAGTTGCCGCACATACTCTGGATTCAGATTGCGTAAGCTGCCACATGCCGAAGAGAAGATCTGAAGATGCCGTCCATGTAATGGTCACCGATCACTCGATTCCAAGACTGTTGCCCGACTCGGATCCTTTTCACCCGCAGGATGAGCTTGAGAACGCCCGCCGAGCTGTTTACCGTGGTCCGGTTGTGCCTTTCTACCCACCCGATTTCCCATCATCTCCAGAGGACCGTTTGTATTTGGCCTTGGCCCAGATTAAGGATGACGCCAACCTGGCATCCGGAGTCGCAGCGCTGCAAGCGGCGGTTGAGCAGCTTGAAACGAAAAACGGTTATTACTATTTCGAACTGGCTAAGGCGCTACTGAAAACCGGCCACCAGCACAAGGCCATGCGGGCCCTCGAGAAATCTCTTAATTTGAACCCGAATGACCAGGCGGCCTGCCAGGTACTGGGTGAAGTGCTCCTTCAAAGGGGCGAGTTAGAAAAGGCCATTCAGAGATTAGAAAGCTGTCGCCAGAACCAACCTGTTGACGCCGCTCTGGAAACGACTCTTGCCGTGGCTTACGGACAAAGAGGAGAACTCGAAAAGGCAATTGCTGTCCTTGAGCACGTCATCCAAAAGGACCCGGATCGTGTCTCAGCGCGAATGAACCTGGGTACCGCGTTAGAGCGTAAAGGCGAGTCCCACGCAGCTAAGGAGCAGTACCGCGAAGTCATCAGAATCCAACCTGATTCCGGACTGGCTCATTTTTATCTGGCAAACGTGCTCCTCTCTACGGGAGAAGAGCAGGAAGCTGCCTATTATCTCCAAAAAGCAGGTGATCTGAATCCGGAACTCCGAGAGCGCAGCCGGCAGGCTCTGCAGGAGCTGAAACGGTCACAATGACCTGCCAACCGGGGCCCAAGGCATGAAGCTGGAGCATCAACCAACACCGGGCGGGATCCCAGGCTACAGCTTCCAGGGTTTGCGGAATTCACGGGTCAAGAGGCGACTGGCCTCGGGACTGTTTAGAATCTTCTCGTTCTCATTATCCCACAAGATTCTTGCTCCAGTCCGATAGGCGATATTCGCCAGCAATCCGACTCGATTTAAACGATGTCCGTACTCGATATTGCAGGTCGTCTTCTTACGGGACCGGATGGCATCCAGGAACTCTCTCAGATGACCAGGGGAATCCGGAATTGAGCGATCCGGACGCGGAAAGTCCTCCGCTTTCTCACCGTTTACCCAGATCTCGTGCTTCTCGTAGTTCGTGACGAGGGTGGCCTCGCTCCCTTGAAAAACGCATCCGATGCCACCCATATGTTCGAATCCGGGGAGCGATTGAGGATGGAATGTGTAAATGAAAGTCAGATCAGGATACTCGAAAACCGCTTCCACCTGGTCCGGGGTCTCGGTATTGTCGTTCAGATAAAAGCGCCCTCCGGTAGCGGACACACTCTTTGGTCCATCCAAATCAAGCGCCCAGAAAGCAACATCGGCGATGTGACACCAGAAATCGATGAAGGTACCTCCCGAGTAATCCCAGAAGTGCCGGTAAGTTCGATGGCTCCGATTCGGATTATAGGGCCGTTTGGGAGCGGGACCTAACCAGAAGTCATAATCCAGCTCGGGCGGAGGAGTCGTGTCGGGCGGGTTGCCGAACCCCTTAGTCGATGAGGTTTTCCAAATGACTACTCGGGTGATTCGTCCCAATTTACCACTCTGAACCATCTCAACGACCCTCCGATAATTCGGCAGGTCGTTATGAATGTGATTCCCCATCTGGGTAACGCGTTTATTGCGGCGCGCCGCTTCCACCATCGCGCGGCCTTCGACTACGGAATAACTGAGTGGCTTTTCAACAAATACATCCTTGCCTGCATCGCAGGCTTGTACGGTCGGGATGGCGTGCCAGTGATCGGGCGTTGCGATAACCACTGCGTCGATATCGTTCTCTTCCAACAGCAACCTGAAGTCGCCGAACTCGACCGGTTTATTCCCTCTCTGCTTCTGGACTTCGGCAATTGCCTCGGCACGATGCCGGCTGTCAACGTCACAAATAGCAATTACATCGACATCCTTGTGCTGAAGGAAGCCTCTCAGACGGTTCATACCCATGCCGCCCACACCGATGAACCCCAACTGGATCCGGTCATTGGCACCCACCTGAAAAGAGGCCGCCCGTGAACGCATCAAAGCCGCTCCCAGACTGGCGCCACCTGCTTTCAAAAACTTTCGTCGTGATACACCGTTAAGATTCATAAAGCTGCCACTCCTGAGTTTTCTCCCGTTTGCCTGCGGACACCCCTCCTGGCTTGTTCTTGCACGGCGAATGATAATTCCGTATAACAGAAATCGGCTGCTGTTGCTAGCAGTGAATTGTCCAGAGGATGATTTGCAGCCCAGTAGTGATCCTTTCCCAGCAGAACCGTGGAAAGGAAA
>DATGOF010000133.1:0-6210 GCA_035306285.1 Acidobacteriota bacterium
CACGTCGATCGATTTGCTGGCAGGCTGTCCGAGGACATCGATTTCCTTCTGCTGGAGTACCCGAAGCAGTTTGACCTGCACTTCGATTGGTAGTTCACCGACTTCGTCAAGCAGTAGCGAACCTGTATCGGCGATTTCGAATTTGCCTTTTTTGTCCGTAGTAGCGCCCGTGAAGGCTCCCCTGCGGTATCCGAACAGTTCCGATTCGACCAAATCTCTGGGGATGGCGGCACAGTTGACGACCACAAAAGGTCGATTCCGGCGTTTACTGTTAAAGTGGATGGCTCGAGCCAACAGTTCCTTGCCGGTTCCGCTTTCCCCGTGAATCAGCACGGTGGTATCCACTTCCGAGAGTTGTTCTGCCATTTCAAGAACCTCTCGGAAGGCTTTCGACGAGCCAACGATCCCCTCAAATTCGAAGCGCTTGCGCACAGCCTCCGACAACCGCCTGTTTTCCTCAACGAGATCCTGCATCCGCAGAGCGTTCTTGATTGTCTGCAAGACTTCCTCTTTCTCGAAAGGCTTGGTCAGAAAGTCGAAGGCTCCGTTCTTGATCGCCTCTACCGCCCTGTCTATCGATCCGTGAGCTGTCAGTACGATGACCGGCAGCTCGGGACTCAGCTTCTTGATCTCTTTCAGGAGTTCGATGCCATCCATTTCGGGCATCCGTAGATCGGAGACTACCAGGTCGATTTCAAGCTCCTGCAATGACTGTAAGGCTTTGCGTGGACTGGAGAGGGCCACAGTATGAAAGCCCAGGTCTTCGATGTGGTAGTTGAGAACCCGGAGGAAGTTCCGATCGTCGTCCACGAGAAGGATGCGTTTTGTGTCTGACGCCATAATTTCCTGGGTGTCCTGGTGGCTTCTCAAACCTGCCAAGTCCTCACTTTGAGCGGTCCAGTTGAATTGACCGGCAATACTTGTGGTAGCAAAGCTTTTTCATATTCATGCTATCGCAAATGACTGTTGCAAATCACACAATCAACCTGTCTCCCACAGTATTCCCTCTGAGTCCTCTTCGCCTGTAGTTAAAACTAATTCGCAAATATCCCAAGACTGCTTCGTCGAAATCGCTATAATGGCAGACAAGGGAAGGCTCCTGCGCGTTGAGGCTGATAGTCTGGTGCTGATTTAGTTCCCAGGTTATGGCTGAATGGCGCTCTAGCCGGGCAAAATAATGCGAAGGCTCATTCTGGCAGTGATTTTAATTGGCCTCGGCATCGGGCTCGTTTACTTTTGGGCGGGTGCCGGGGAATCCGTCTGTGGGGTTTGCCAACGCCCGTTGCACTCTGCAACGACTTACCGCATTCACCTCGACTCCGACCAGGTGATCGAAGTTTGTTGCCCTCGTTGCGGTTTGCATTTTCAGAACAGCCGTTCGGAATTGATGAAAGCGGAAGTTGCTGACTTCGAGAGCGGGGCTCTGTTACCTGCCGAAGAGGCGATCTACGTGGTGGGGAGTGACGTCCACCTTTGCTGTTCCATTGAGCGTTTGCGTGAAGATTGGGCGGGCGGGCAGTATGTACTTTCCTGGGATCGCTGCCTCCCGAGTATCGTAGCCTTTAGGAACCGTGATCGGGCAATCGTTTTCCAATCAGAAAATGGTGGATATCTCTCCACCTATCCAGAGCTGATCAGTGCATCGTTGCCGGAATCGGCAGTCAGACAAGCGATTTTGCACTGATTGGAAGCGCAGAATCTCAACCTCAGAGGGCGGAGGACACCGGGAAGAGCACCGGTTTCATCCCTTGGCATCGCCTGCGCCTCTGCTATGAAAAACCTTTCCCACTCCATATCTTCTCTTCAAAGGACCTGCCTTAGCGTTTATGCTTCACATACAATGAGGCAGTGACTGCACGGTTTGGGTGGAAAGGCTACAGTAAGCCTATTGATCGCCTCCTGTGTACACCCGGGGGCGAGGAGGAACTACATGGCACGAATTTTCAACGACATTACTGAAACCATAGGTCGGACACCACTGGTCCGCTTGAACAGAATGGCCCGTGGGCTGGACGCTGAGATTCTGGCAAAGCTTGAATCCTTTAATCCACTTTCTTCCGTTAAGGATCGCATCGGAGTGAGCATGATCCGCGAAGCCGAGAGGGCCGGCTTAATTGATCGCGATACGGTGATTATCGAACCCACCAGCGGCAACACGGGAATTGCACTGGCATTTGTTTGTGCTGCCCTTGGTTATCGCCTTATCCTCACCATGCCCGACACCATGAGTATGGAGAGAAGGCACCTTTTGCGCATCTTCGGAGCCGAGCTGGTCTTGACCCCTGGTTCAGAAGGTATGAATGGAGCCATTGCGAAAGCACATGAACTTTACAATAAGTACGATAAAGCCTTCATTCCTCAGCAATTCAAGAACCTGGCCAATCCCAAGATTCATCGTGAGACGACGGCTGAAGAGATCTGGAATGATACGGACGGCCAGGTTGACATCCTGGTCTCAGGGGTAGGTACGGGTGGAACGCTGACGGGCGTTGCCGAGGTGATCAAACCAAGAAAACCCAGTTTCCGGGTGATTGCTGTTGAACCGGCAGAATCACCAGTGCTCTCCGGAGGGCAACCAGGCCCGCACAGGATTCAGGGTCTTGGCGCTGGCTTTATTCCGGATATTCTACGAACCGAACTCATCGATGAAATCGTCACCGTCAACAGCGAGGAAGCCGGAGAAAAGGCCCGAATCCTGGCTCGACAAGAAGGGATCCTGGGAGGTATCTCTTGTGGGGCAGCGGTTGCGGCAGCACTGCAGGTTGCGGCGCGGAGCGAGAATAAGGGGAAACAAATCGTAGTTGTTTTGCCGGATACTGGAGAGAGATATCTAACTACCTGGCTCTTCCAGGACCAGGTAGCGTAATAATAGCCATGAAGTTTCAAACCAAGCTGATTCATCACCCAGGATCGATCTGCCCTCACACGGGTGCGGTAAGCGTTCCCATTTATCAGGTCTCAACATTTCGGCAGCAAGGGGTTGGGCGAAATCAAGGATATGAATATTCGCGGTCTGGTAACCCGACTCGAGAGGTGCTGGAAGGCTATATCGCCAGCCTGGAGCAGGGAGAAAGAGGCTATGCTTTCTCGTCGGGAATGGCAGCGATCAGCGCATCTTTAATGCTCCTCAAAGGCGGCGAGCACGTGATTGTGACTGAGGGGCTTTATGGCGGAACACACCGGGTGTTGACGGGTCTTCTCCAGGACTACGGTCTTTCTTTTTCATTCGTCGACACCAGTGATCTCGAACGGGTGGAGGATGCCTTCCAGGACAACACACGAGCCGTTTTCCTCGAGACGCCGTCCAATCCCCTGATGAGAATTTCTGATCTCAAGGCTGTTTCAGAGCTGGCGCACGCACGCGGAGCGATCGTTATCGTAGACAATACCTTTATGACTCCTCGGTTCCAGAACCCGCTCACGCTGGGTGCTGACGTCGTTGTTCATAGTGCGACGAAATATCTGGGCGGACACAGTGATCTCATCATGGGTTTGGTAGTGACATCGGACGCGAGATTGGCGTCTCGTATTCGTTTCACACAGAATGCGATGGGGGGTGTGCCTTCGCCGTTCGATTGCTGGCTTTTGATCCGAGGGATGAAAACGCTGGATGTACGCGTCTGTCGTGCACAGGAAAACGCCCAGCGGGTCGCTGAGTGGCTCGATCAGCATCCCCTGGTGGAAGAGGTGAATTATCCGGGTCTCGATAGTTTTCCCCAGAAGGAAGACCATTTCCGCCAGGCGGAGGGCGGTGGCGCCATGCTCTCCTTTCGCCTGAGCCCAGAGATCCCGTCCCGCTATTTCCTAGAAAATCTGCCTATCTGGTCGCTGGCGGTTAGTCTGGGCGCAGTCGAAAGTATTGTGACTCTCCCAGCCAGAATGACTCACCTCAGCTATGCTGAGGAGGAGCGCAGACGCCTGGGAATTGATGACCAGCTTGTCCGCCTGTCAGTGGGAATCGAATCGGCAGACGATTTGATTGAAGCGCTGTCCAGGGGGATTGAAGGCGGCCGTCCATAGAATATTCATGAGTAGAAAGAAACCCACTTCTACTGATTGTGTCCATGGAGGGCGAGGCGGCTACGAAGAGGCGCATTCAGTGACTACCCCGGTCGTGTATTCGTCTCCTTTTGAGTTCGCTTCGACAGCTGAACTGATGGACTTTATGGAGGGACGCTCTATGCGCGTCCAGCCGGAATACGGGAGGATGGGAAATCCCACGGTTCGGTCGGTCGAACGACGCCTGGCAGAACTGGACTGTGCCGAAGAGTCGCAGCTCTTCGCAAGCGGGATGGCAGCCGTGACTTCTCTGTTCCTCTCCAGTCTTAAGACCGGTGACCATCTCATCATTACGGGGGATTCGTACCGAAGGACCCGCGACTTTGCAGCAACCCTGTCGAAATTCGGAATCAGCCATGCGGTTGCCGACGCTTCCCTGGATTGCGTCGCTGCAGCCATTCGTCCAGAGACTCGCCTTATCTTCGCGGAAGTCCCTACCAATCCCTATCTCAATGTTCTGGATATTGAAGAGCTTTCGCAGCTGGCAAAGGAGGCACAAGCTCTAAGTGTCGTTGATGCCACATTCGCGACACCGTTGAATTTGAGTCCCCTCGAGCACGGTATTGACCTGGTGGTACATTCCGCGACCAAGTATCTCGGAGGACACAATGATCTGATAGCCGGTGTGCTTTCAGGCTCCCGAGAGCGGGTAGAACCCGTTTCCGAGTTTTTGATGACGCTTGGTGCTATCTGTGATCCTCATACTGCCTTCCTCCTGGAGCGGGGTTTGAAGACACTTGCCTTAAGAGTCAATCAGCACAATAGCAGTGCCCTGGCAATAGCGGAGTTCCTCGAGGCGCACCCTCGCATTCAGCGTGTTTTTTACCCTGGTCTGCCATCCCATCCCCACCACTTGATTGCCAAGCGATTGATGTCGGGTTTCGGTGGAGTTGTTTCTTTTTGCATCGATGGAGATTTCCAGGAGACGCTTCGTTTCCTGGACCGGCTCGAAATACCCCGGCTGGCACCCAGTTTCGGTGGAGCAGAGTCGCTAGTAGAACCGGTAGCAGTCATGAGCTACTGGAATTGTTCCCGGGAAGAGCGGGCCCAAATTGGAATCCCCGACAATTTGGTCCGTTTCTCGGTTGGTTTAGAGGAAACATCTGACCTTCTCTCTGACCTCGAGAGAGCCCTTGGATAGCGGAAAATTTTCGAGTCTCGCTGCGGTGCTGTCTATACTGGTATTTAAGAAGTTAGTAAAGAGCAACAGTTGATCGGAGGGAAGGAAGGGAGCAGTTAATTGACTGAGAAGCGTCAGTGGAAGGTGTCTCTTCATGGGGGGCACAGCGGGCAGTACTGTGAGCATGCCCGCGATACTTTGCGCCAGGTTCTGGAGAAGGCAGTTGAAACCGGGTACACCATCTTTGGTGTCAGTGAGCACGCTCCCCGCACCGAAGAACGTTTTCTTTATAAGACGGAGATCGAGAAAGGATATGACGTAGATCGCCTCCGTACAGACTTTGCGGCGTACGCCAGCGCAATTCGGGAGCTGGTGCAGGAATTTGAAGGCCGGTTAACGGTTTTACGGGGATTTGAAGCAGAAGTTGTCCCTGATCGCCAATATGTTGAGCTGATGCAGAGCTATCGGCAGGAGTATGGCTTCGATTACATGGTCGGCTCGGTACACCATGTGAAAGAGATTCAGATCGATGGCGAAAAGGAAGCGTTTGAGAGTGCGCTGAAAAGAGCAAGTGACCTCGAAACACTAGCGATTCGATACTACGAGAAAGTCAAGGAGATGGTGGCTCAGCTTCAGCCTGAAGTCGTGGCTCATTTTGACCTGATTCGTAAGAATGCCGAAGGACCGGTCGACACACCCCGAATTCGCGAGTTTGGTATAGCAGCTCTCCAGGAAGTAGCCCGGCAAGGTGCAATCCTTGATGTGAACACAGCCGGTTACCGGAAGGGACTCGGAACGCCGTATCCGGCACCCTGGGTTCTGGAGGAGGCCGGCGCTCTGGGAATCGGCTTTTGCTTCGGTGACGACAGCCATGGAGTAGATGATGTGGGGGCAGGGCTTGATGCGGCTCGCCAGTATTTAATGGATCACGGGGTCGATCACATCACGGTACTGGATAGACAGGATGGAAGGATCGTGCGCCGTGAAGTTCCGCTGTAGCACAGAATGGGCCGGGCAGTTGCCCAGGCGGC
>DATGOF010000134.1:0-2397 GCA_035306285.1 Acidobacteriota bacterium
CATCGACTATTTCGACCGCCTCCTCCGGAAGATCAGCGTTGGCGAGAGTGCGTACCTGTTCGCGGGCTTGCTTTTCCAGTGATTTTCCGCAACCCGTGATCAACAAGACACCGACCAGACCTGACAGCGTCAGAGTTTTCACAGGAGCACTATAGCACAGGCCACGCTTAGAGCCGGTGACAGCCTGATAAGACTCGCCCGCTTTCGACGCCCAAAGTGGGCTCTCGACAGGGACGGTGTTAGGGGTTGGCCTCGGGAACGGTTCTCTCGTTTATCGGACGCACCACTACGTAGTTGGATGGAAGAGTTGTATGAAGTTTGCAGTGCTGTGGGCTGATTCTTTTTTGCCAGCGATGGCTGGTGCAAATTTCTGGAAAGAAAGCTCCACGGTCACGGAGTTGACGGGGGCGAGGCCGAAACGCGAGCATAGAGTTGAATGTCTAAACTTGATCCAGGTCTACCGATCCAGTATGTCAAAGGCGTAGGACCCAGGGTAGCCAAGATGCTTGAAACTGCCGGTATCAAGACGGTGGAAGATTTCTTACGGTACAGTCCATTTCGTTATGAAAACCGATCCAATCTGGTGCGCATCCGCGATCTGGTGGCAGGCCAGGAGGCAGTTGTCCATGGAAAAATCCTATTCTCGCAACTTTCCGTGAGTTCCAGGAAGAGAGTCCGCATCTTTCGCGTTATGGTGTCTGACGGGAGCGGTTCGATTCCAGTGACCTTCTTCAACCAGCCCTACCTACAGAAAGTGTTTGAAGAGGGAAAAGAGGTCGTCCTGTTCGGTACTGCCCGATTCGATTCCTATCAGGGGGCGGTCGGCTTTCAGAATCCTGAATACGAGTTGGTTGAGGATGATTCGGAAAACTCCGTGATCCATACAGGTAGGATTGTTCCTGTTTATCGGAGGATCTCCCGGCTCAATACACGGTTCTTAAGGAAGCTGATGTATCACATTCTGCAATCGCTGGATCGGCTGGATGATCCTCTTCCCGACGCGTTACGATCACGTTACCGATTCCCCTCTCGACTGGAAGCTCTACGTCTACTCCATTTTCCTGAGCACTCCTCAGGCGAGCCCGGTACTCGACTCATGGAGGCTCTCAGTCGATTCCGCACCCCCGCCCAACAGCGGATGATCTTTGAAGAGTTCTTCACCTTCCAACTGGGATTGCAGTTGATCAGACGACGCCGGGAAACGGTATCAAAGGACCGCAAAATAAAGGTCAATTCCAGAGTCCGTCAAGCGGTGAAGTCGATTCTCCCCTTTCGACCAACGGAAGCTCAAAAGAAGGTGCTCGCGGAAATAGTGGGCGACCTAACCAGTCCACGAGTGATGTCCCGGCTCTTGCAGGGTGATGTCGGCTCTGGCAAGACGATTGTGGCCTTGCAGGCACTGGTGGTAGTGATGGAGAACGGCTTTCAGACCGCTCTAATGGCTCCGACTGAGCTGCTGGCTGAACAGCATTATCGTAAGTTTCAGAAGTATCTGTCAGGCACGCAATATCGACTGGCATTCTTAAGCAGTCGGATCAAATCGGCAGAGCGCACCCGCATTATGGAGGCATTGCAACAAGGAAATATCAATTTGATCGTCGGGACGCATGCTTTGATCCAGGAAGGCGTACATTTTAAGAATCTCGGGCTGGTCGTCGTGGACGAACAGCACCGCTTTGGCGTCTTGCAACGCTCCAGACTCATGGAGAAAGGCGGGCGACCAGACACCCTGGTCATGACCGCTACTCCTATACCTCGAAGCCTTGCTTTAACGGTATATGGGGATCTGGATATCTCAATACTGGACGAATTGCCGCCGGGTCGACAACCTGTCAAGACGGTGCTGAAAACGGAAGCCAGCCGGAGCGAGGTCTATTCGGTTTTGAAATCACACCTTGATCAAGGACGACAGGCCTATATCGTGTATCCGCTTATTGAAGAATCTGAAAAAGTCGATCTCAAAGCTGCTACGGAAATGGCGGACCATCTCAGCAAGGACGTCCTTCAGGGTTACTCCGTCGGATTGATCCACGGCCGAATGTCCTCAGACGAAAGAGACCAGATTATGAACCGTTTTCATGATGGTCAGGTCCAGGTCCTGGTGTCGACTACCGTGATTGAAGTCGGTATCGACGTTCCTAACGCAACTGTAATGATCATTGAACATGCTGAGCGATTTGGCCTTTCGCAGCTCCACCAGTTGCGAGGGCGGATCGGCAGAGGTAAGCATTCCAGCCTGTGTATTTTGATGGTGGATCGGGTGAGATCCCGGGAAGCTTACGAAAGACTGGATATCATGCGCCGCAGCAGTGACGGGTTCAGGATCGCAGAAAAGGACCTGGAGATCAGAGGGCCCGGGGAATTCGTCGGCACTCGTCAATCGGGTATGCCTCAGTT
>DATGOF010000135.1:0-2784 GCA_035306285.1 Acidobacteriota bacterium
TGCCTGAAGCCGGGTTCGGCGGTCATCCTCAGAGAGCGTCTGGAAGATGGATGTCGTACTGAAAAACAGGCAGCGTTGGATGCCGCACTTCTGAAAGCTCTTCAAGAGATTCGACGTGATCCCGGATCCCAGGGAAATCAGCACGACCGCCGTCTCAATACCGGTACCGGCGGAAATGACACTATCCGTGTTGGAGGCGTCTCCGGTAACTTTTTCGAGTTCAAGACCTTTAAGACGGGAAAGGTCACTGGTCTCTCGGATCATGCAGCGAACGGAATGTCCGCCTTTTACCAGGGCCCGAACCACCCGGCTCCCTGTAAAACCCGCTCCCCCGAGGACCAGAACCTTCACTTTCCTAACACCGCCTCCAGCAGCTGAAGATAGCGGCGGGCCAGCTCCTGACGCGAATAGTGGGCCTCGACAAAGGCCCGCCCGGCTCGACCAAGTCGGAGTCTTCTTTCGGGTTGATCGGCCAGCAATCGTATAGCCGCTGCAATACCAGCTGCGTTTCCCGGTTCCACCACGATCCCACCGCCCGACTGATTGATGATTCGAGCTGACTCACCAGACAGCGCGGCAACAATAGGCCGCTCCATTGCCATCATTTCGAAAATCTTGGAAGGGATGAAACTGGCCAGCAGTGGGGCTTCCTTCAGACTCACGATACAGATATCGGACAGGGAGTAGAGTCGCCGCACAGTTTTGCGATCCACAGCATCTCGAAAGATCACATTTGTTAACGCTTGCCGACTAGCCCTGTGTTGAAGCTGTCGCTTTTCGCCCCCCTCTCCCACCAGAAGGAAAGCTATCTCGTGCCGATCCTTTAGTCTGCAGGCCGCGTCGAGTAGTTGACTCAAACCCTGGGCGAGCCCCATCGTACCGACGTAGAGAACGACGACACGATCTTTCATGCCGAGCCTTTCTCGTAATTCCTCCTCGCTGTCACCATTCTTCCAGAAGGCTAGATCGGCTCCGTTCGGGATGGTGCTGATCCTTTCTGTCGGGATTCCTCGACGCGAGATGTGAGACTTGAAGGACTCGGTAACCGTCACGATCTGGTCAGCCCTATGGTAGAGGGCCAGTTCCCACGATTCGAGTAGTTGTAAGAGGAACTTATTTCTCACTACTCCCAGTTGAGAAAAGATACCGGGCCAGAGATCTCTAATTTCCAAAACGAAAGGGATGCCCCGTTTGCGAGCAATCGAAGCAGCGGCGGTGGCGGCAAAGAAAGGAGGCGAAGTTGCCAGAAGCAAATCAGCGTTTTTGAGCTGGAAGCCCGTCATTAACGCGCCGGGAAGATAGGACAAGTGACCAATTGTCCGCCGCACCAGTCCCCGGTTAGGAGTGAAGTAAGTACGACGGCGGTGTATGCGGATTCCGTCCTGTTCCTCTATCCTATACCAGGCAGCCCGATGACCAGAATACAGTTGACCAAAAGGATGATTGGGAAAAGCGGTCACGATCTCGACCGTGTGACCCTGGCAGACCCATTGGCGAGCAGTTTCATAGATGCGCAAGGCCGGAGCGCCGATCTCCGGGACAAAATATTGACTAAAGATAGCGATGTGCATTGGGGCTCACTCGCCGGCAGCTATCCGTAGCGAGAGTATGGGAACAAACCCCCCAACCTCGGCTATTACCGCGGTTCGGCTGAGTTCGGTCATGGTGGTTTACGCAGCGGGCTCTTTATCGGGCCGCTACGATCCAAAGTCGATCGTCCATCCGATGGTGCCTGATTCCAAATCAATTTCGAGTCTCAGTTCCGTTGCAGACTCCTGCCATCGAGTCTCCAGCACAGATTCTTTCGAAATCACGTAGCCCACCGTCAGGGGCAACTCGCCGGCAAATTTCCAGGCAAGCACCGTGGAGGGCACGAGCCTTCCCATCCGAGGCGAGTACCAACCCTGCGGACGAGGGCCTCTTTCTCCTCGCGACGACTGGTGGCTTCCCTCTCCGAGGAAAATCAGCCAGGCATTCTCACTGCAAACCGGAATCTGCCAGGCGCGGCCCCCCCTTCCAGAATTGGTGGGTTTGATCAAAGGATGGAAATGAACCCGGTTGGACGCCTCGACAGAACCAGCACCGTTTAACCGGTCAACCACCGCCCAGATACGCCGGGATCGGTGCCACAATAAGGTCCGACAGTGCATGACCGGGGGTTCAAGTCGCTGATAGCCATCATGCCACGCCTGGAAAAGGAGACCGGAATCTGTTTCCTGACAAATGGTCCGCACTACACGGGCACGGCGGGCAACCCGAAAACGGTCCCAGACTTCGGACTGGTCGGCTCTCTCCACCTCGACCGTATTGTGAGCAGCCGTTGACCTGAAGAAATCTCGCCATTCTCCACCTTCATAAGTGAAAACACCGGGATCGACAACAACCGGGACGTCTGAAAGCGTCAGCTCAAAAGAGAAAAGGTCGGCATGGGCATGGGCGGGCAGTGTGTCCGGACAAACTTTTCCCGCGTCCATCATCAAGAAATCGCCGTAACCAGAATCGCGCAGAACGAGGTACCCGCTCTCCGAAAGCCACCTGGCCGGTAACCGGCGCATTGCCCGGGATGATCCTGTTCTTGCCCCTCGTCCGGTCTTCGAAATCCCTCCTCTTCCAAACAACAAGCCCGAATAGATCTCCCTGGAGCGGCGAAAGGAAGGCACCGATTTGCTGCAGAAGATCGAAGCCGCCTTTAATACATCAGTCGCGTCCTGTAGCGGAGACTGAGTGGTATCCTTAAAACGTGGCAGGCTGCCACTGTCAGGCAGGATCTGCCTCAGCCATTCA
>DATGOF010000136.1:0-2758 GCA_035306285.1 Acidobacteriota bacterium
GAGTCAGTCGTCTGGGCAGTCTATGCCCTGGACTCAGGAAGCCGCTGCCCGATTGTCTGGAATTCCCGAATTTGTCAGACCGATGGCTAGGGAAGGAATCGAGTATTACGCTCGATCTCAAGGTTACAGCGAAGTCAACGAGAAGGTGCTCGACGAAGCCCGGATAGAGTTCGGCATGTAGCGCATGAGCGGAAGCCTTAGCGACAGCGAAAAGCATATGACCGGTAGTCCCGAGTCTGAACAGATTCTCTACAGACCTTATGTGGTCTCATGGAATCTAACGTACCGTTGTAATTTGTCCTGCCAGCACTGCTATCTGGATGCCGGCCCCAGACCTGCCGTCTCGGACGCAGGCTTTCTCGATCGGAGTGAGCTATCGACCGAGCAGTGTTATCAGGTGGTAGACCAAATATCTCAGTTTGCCCCGGGTTGTCTGACTATTCTCACGGGAGGCGAACCTTTACTGCGTCGCGATATCGTCGAGATCATACGTTACGGTCACCGCCGTGGATTGTGGATGGTGGTGGGAACAAACGGGGTTCGTATCACCGAGAAACTCGTAGCGATTCTTTTGGAAGCGGGAATGCGAGGTCTTTCATTGTCACTCGATTCCCTCGATCCTGAAGCGCACGATCGATTTCGCGGCGTCTTGGGCGCATGGGAGAATACGGTCAGGGGTGCTCGCATTCTGGCTGAGCAGAACCTTCCCTTCATCGTTCAAACGACTGTGGCGACGCACAATCGCGACGAATTGCGCGCGCTCGCACAATTCGCCTGCCGGGAGATGCAGGCCCGGGTCTGGAACCTTTACTTTCTTGTACCGTCCGGGCGTGGCGGCTATGTCAGTGAGCTCACTCAGCAGGAGTATGACCGAGTTCTCGAAGACCTGGCAAAGATCCAGAAGGAATACGCGTCGCGGATGTTGGTGAATGCCAAGTGCGCGCCCCACTATATACGGCATCTGCTGGAACGGGATCCAGACTCCCCATTTCTGAAGAGCTATTCGCAAGGAGCAGGCGGCTGTCCGGCCGGTACCCACTATCTGGGGATTCGTCCCAACGGAGATGTGACTCCCTGTCCCTATCTCCCCCTATTCGGAGGAAATCTGAAAACGGCATCTCTCAGAACGATCTGGGAAGACTCGGCACTATTCAGACAGATCCGGCAGCGAACAAGTCTGGGAGGCAAATGTGGGGAGTGCGAGCTTACAGACCGGTGTGGAGGCTGTCGTGCCCGGGCTTTTGGGCGCCACGGCGACCTGATGGGAGAGGATCCGATCTGCTCCCATCAACCCGGTAGCCTCAACGACCGGCTAGTCCAACTCGAACCGCCGGTCACTTATGGTCAGCAGGCGACAGCTGAACTCGAATGGGACGAGGATGCGCGCGAAAGAATGAACCGAATACCCGCTTTCGTCCGGGGAATGGTGATTCGTAAAGTAGAAGATTACTGCCGCGCCCGGGGAATGTCGCGAGTCACAAACGATCAGCTAACTGAGATCCGTTCTCGAATGCCCGCCTCTCGTATCTTCGGACGAAGTTAGCGGGGCTACTGGTTCCAGAAGTCGTCTTCTCCGGTCGACTGACTAGCCTGAGCTTGTTCTGCCAGCCACTGTTCGAAGTCGGCTTCGGTGTCAACAACGAAGAACCCCTTCATACGGTAGTGCCCAATACCACATAGTTGGGCACAGGCAATTTCAAAGTTCACCTGAGGATCCTGCTTTCGCTCTCGAAATTCTGCGGTCGTCATCGTCGGCGTGAACCAGAGGGGGATTTCAAGACCGGGGATCGCATCCTGCTTGACCCGAAATTCGGTGAGCGTAAAGCTGTGGATAACGTCCTTGCTACTCAGGTGAATAATGGCTGGTTTCCCAACCGGGAGACGGAGTTGGTTCAGGGTGACGATGTCGTCCCGAGCGGCAGGATCCTGTCGGTCCAGTCCAAGAGGATTGATCTCCGTGTCGACAAGACTGACATCTGTCCTCCCGAAGACACCATCAAGACCAGGATAGTGAACGTTCCAGGCAAACTGCTCGGCAACCACGCGGACCACCACCGCCTCTGATTCGTCTGGAAAAGCCGCGACTCGTTCCGACCAGAGCGGGATCGAAAAGATCAGAAGTAGAATCGCTTCGGCGATGACCACGCCTCCTTCGACATAGCTGGATATATGGGTACGCGTACCGCGATAGTCCGCTCTTGGGTTACGCGAGCTTCGAAAGCGCACAAGCACGTAGAAGAAATAGATAAACCACCCTATCGCCAGCACCAGGATCAGCCAGTGCAGCAATACCAGCATGAAATCGATATCTCCGGCGTGGGCGGATGCGGCTTCGGGCAATCCAAGCAATTTCCTCATCATTCCTCTCCAATAGGTCTTTCTGGCGATTGAGCTGGGTTAGTACGCAGGACTGGCCTGACCATCATCCTTCTGTTCTCGGACGCTCTGAGATGGCGGCGAAAAAAGGCGTTCCCGTTTTCTCAATTTAATGAAGAAAAACAAGAATGTCCCCAGAATGAAGTAAGTGACTCCGAGCATGAAAATAATGGAGAAATTAAGAGCATCGATGATCTCTCCCTCGGCATTGCCATAGCAAACGGAGCAGCCTAGAGCGGTTTCGGATGCTGTCAAGGTCAGGACAAGCAAAAGAGGAACAAAAGAAAGCGGGGTTCGACACAGGGATCTCGGCAACGAATGCCGCCAGCGGGTTGCTTTCATTAATATCTACCTTCCTTAATATCTACCGTCCTTGAGTTTT
>DATGOF010000137.1:0-3856 GCA_035306285.1 Acidobacteriota bacterium
CAACCAGTGCGCAGGCGATTACGGCGTCAAACACGCCCGAGACGGCAGGCAGGAAAAGAGCATCGGCCTGAACTCGAGCCGCCGCCCCTCCATTAGCAACTGATTTCAGCAGGAGCTGACTGCGATCTATGCCGTAGAAGGAGAGCCCGGGAAACCTCCCTGCCAGACGATCAATCATCAACCCATCGGCCGTTCCCACATCCAGAATCATACGCAGGCTGCGCGCATTAGCCTCCAGCACTCGGGCAACCTCATCCGTCCGGCGGCTGAGTCGGTAAGACAATTGCCGTGCTGCTGTGCGTCCGCGAAAATACTCCTCTCCGTAGATGCCACGGGCACCAGACTTTTCCAAACCCTGACACGCTATCAGCTGCTCGCCCCGTTCGTCGATCCGACGTTTCAGTCGGAAGCTTCGCTGATGGCTGTGTGGCCAGAAGATCAGACTCTGGCTGGCGACATCCATTTCCTCCGCTTGAAAGAATCGGGATTGAGGAACGTAGCGGATGGCATACTCGCCTCCCACGATCAGCCTTTCAAAGTCCCGATAGGCGCCGGATTGAATGCAGTCCTCGATCAGCAGAGCCTGGGGTTGCAACCGTATCCGCCTCTCGAAAGTGAAACCGGTAGGCCGGCTTCCGGTCATCAGAATCCGCCGAATCCATCCTTTCAAGCGGTGGGAAAAGTGGGGTATCCACCCAAAAAGAAGCAACACGATTCGAAACAGAACGTTTTTCGAGAGGGTAAACACGCGATGCGATGGAATTTTCTGGAGGTTTCCCCTGACCGACCACTCTCCGTCTCCGGCCACCACCCGATCAGAAGGGGCGATCCACTGGGAAGAGACGGCAGACCGGGAATCCAAACTGACCAGCACCCCACAATCACTTCGCAAGAGCTTGTTTCGCTGCAGATCGAAGACTTTGAATACTCCGCCCTTTCGCAGATTGGCGACCAGATAGAGATTCTGTTCTCTGGCGATAACGATACCGGCCGCCGGAAAATAGCGCCGAAAGGGGCCGCGCTCAAAAGGAAGGAGCGGAAGAGCTTTTGCGGGTGGGGAATGGTCGATCTGGCTCAGCAGAAATTCAGGGACTCGATAGAAAAGGTAGCGATCTGACATGATTTCAGGTGGAACCAGACTCCCCTTCGCCAGCGCATTTCGCGTTGCGGCTGCAACGGCAGCCGCAAGCGGTATCTTATTAGCAAGGATTTCAAATCCATGCGGATAGAAGTGCTGCGTGTTCCGGCTTCCAAGCGTTCCTCCGTAAGACCCGTCGGGATAGACGAAGTAGCTACTGAATGCCACTGCCGGTCTGAGAGTGTCGATCAAGTCAGGAGGTCCACCATCCTGATAGATTTTGGCAATAAAGGAGATAGTAGCGGATAAATAGCCGGGATCGGGGCCGTCATACTCGCGCGACCACCCTTCCTCGTTTTGATAGTTCAGGAAACCCTCCCATAGCTTTTCGAAGTCACGATAAAGGGATTTCTCATCCAGAAGACGTGCCGCCTTCCAGACCGAAAGACAGGCCATGGCATGGTGATTGGCAAGATGGTCTTCCTCGGCCTCGCCGCCGGCAATGAAATAGGCGGCCTTCTTGATAGCAGAACGTACGCGGTCTTGCGTCTCGCCGTCCATTAAAGGCTCAAGAAGACGGTAAGTCTCAATGGAAGTATAGGTTGTAAAAGCAGTTGGACCCACCCATCCCCGCTCGTAAGGATAAAACTCATCAAATGACCCGTCTGAATGCTGAATTCGAGCCCAGAAATTCAGGCCGGCCAGGGCCCACTCTGCAATTGCTGCTTTCTGATAGTATGAATTTCCTGGAAGCGGATAGCTGTAAATGAGCGCCAGGGCATGACAGCCGAACTGGCGAACGGCGTCCGGAAAATCAGATGTCTTGTAAAGCCAGTAGTCACGATGAAAACATCCGTATGTCGGCGAAAAGGGGTTTCGATCCTGTAGCGTCAGGAGACGCGGAATTGCCTCCAGCGCTTTCCTTCCATAGACATGGTCCACCGCCGCCATTGTCTCAATCAGGAAAATGGGCCCGGTAGCCGTCGATTGATCAACTCCGCCAGCATGCCCAGCAAAGCGACCTGGATACCTGCTACAGCCAAAATGAGCGTACTGACGTCGGCCAGCTCCCCCAACAAGAACCTGGTCAACAACGCCCAAACAACGGCGGCTGCAATCATTACGCCGCTCAAAGGGAGAAAAACTTTCAGGGGAGCAAAATAGAGGGCCATCCTCAGAATAGTCTGCAGGAAATTGACGGTATCGACCACCGGACGAATCTTGGAGGTCCCCTGACGCAGATGATATTGGATCGGTAAATAGCCGACCTGAAATCCGTTCGTGACCAGGGCCAACGTAAGGGTGCTGGTGAAGGAAAATCCATCGGGAAGCATCCCGAATATCTGTTGAGCCAGATCTCTTCGAAAGAGGCGGAGGCCCGAGTTCAGGTCAGGAATCGGCTCACCCGAGATAAAGGCTCCCACGCGATTTAGAGCCCATTTGGCCGGACGCCTGATCCGCGGTATGGCTGCGCCTGGCTGGCTGCGGGCCCCTATGATCATTGAAGCACCACTCTTCTGTTGCATCTGGATAAGGCCAGGTATTTGTTCCACCGGATACGTTCCATCTCCGTCGGTGATGCAAATCCAGGGAAACTTCGCCTGGCGGATACCCGTTTTTAAGGCAGCGCCGTATCCCCGGTTTGCCCGGTGCTGCAGCAATACGAAATCTGGGAACTCCTCCATGAGCTTCTGACAACCGTCCTGCGATCCGTCATCGACAACGATGACTTCAACGGGAATTCTCCATCCCTCCAGCTCCACTTGAATCGAATGCAATACTTCCTTCAGCCCGGCGGCTTCATTGAAGACAGGAATTACGAGTGAAATGCCCTGGGCAGGACTGGCATGAGCTTTCGAGGCAGATGCCACGACAGGATTCAGAGCAGATTGAACCGTCAAATTTCTTTCCGCTGAACGCGATTTGACCGACAAAGGGGCTGTTCTCCTAATCGATCATCAGTGAGTCGATACCATTCCCAGCCCAGAAAAAATCCGCTTCCAATCGCCAGAGTCATGGCTATCTCGAAATGCCACGAGAGCAGCACGATCGAAACGAGCGTAAGCAGCAGCCACAAAGCTATCAGAAAAAGTACATCGAAAAGGGACACATTCTTGGCTGGCTGACGGGCGTAGGCAACCGGGTCTTGTGAAAAGTGGAACGTCGCCAGCATCCCAAACAGGAAAAAGATGACGGCATTCGGCTTATTCATCCAGAGAGGAGAATCCAGTAGTCCCACCATCAATACGACCACCACCGCTCCCAGGTAGCCCAGCGCCAGTCCTTTGCCAGAACGGAAGCAGTCCAAACCCGCGATGAAACAAAAGCTGGCCAGGGTAAAGAATGCTACGAGGCCTCCAATCCCGAGATCGAGGGACAATTGCATGTAAAGGTTGTGAGAGTGGTAGGGAGCTGCATCCGGCGAAAGCTTGACGAGAGGGTAAAGGTGAAGAACAGCTTCCTGAAAAGTGCCTGCTCCAATCCCGGTGAAGGGAAAATCCTGGACGGCATAGCGAGCACGTTCCCAGATCTCCAGGCGGAAGGTCAGTGCGTCGGCCGCTCCCATCCTGCCGGCTATTTCCCGGAAAAAATCGATGTCCCGCCACCAGAGAAACACGCCGGCTATCCCAAATACTGATAACGCGATCGTTCTGTTCCGCCGCCACCGTAGAGCAACCATCACCAGCACAGCAGAGAAAATCCCGAACAGGGCTGATCGGGATTGGGTTACCAGCAACAAGATTGCCAGCAGCAGGCTCCACACTGATGCAAGACGCC
>DATGOF010000138.1:0-2263 GCA_035306285.1 Acidobacteriota bacterium
GCCGGTGAGGGCCTTTGACTCCTGAATGGAGACGTTCGGATCACCGACCAGGGGAATCAAGTCGTTGGCGCTGTCTCCGGTTACAAGACCCTTTCGCCCCCAGTGGAAAGGCAACCCGATCTGATGAATCACTCGACCCCCGACCGTTAGCGAGGGCACTCGAGAAGTGATCAACACTCTGACTTCGACCTGAGCCCTGGCAGTTGAGATAGTAGCCCAACCGCCATTGACCAGGCCAGTCTCCGCAGCCAGCTCGGGAGAGACCTCGCAGAAAAACTCCGGCTGCAGCTCGGATAACCAGGACAGCCAGCGACTCATCCCACCTGCCGTATGGTGCTCGGTCAGGCGATAGGTTGTAATTAAATAAGGAAAACGCGGATCTCTGAAGGGCTCATGATAAACATTATCTTGCCGCCGCCATTTCATCCGAACCGGGTTGGACTGCTGCTGGTAGAGCGAGTTGATGGTCACCGATTCGTGTGGCTCGTAGTGGGTCGGTAGTGGACCATCCAGCAAACCGTGCGGCACGAACAGCCACCCTTTTCCATCCGCCTGCATGATGAAAGGGTCGGTGCCGGCCAGAGCAGCCGGCCCGTCCGATTTGGATGCCGGTTGAGAGCGGGGATGGAGACGGGCAGGAAAATCAGGAACATCATAGCCGGTCCACCTCGACTTCTCGGAATCCCACCAAATGTACCGCTTGCGGTCAGACCAGGGCTTGCCGTTGGGATCGGCGGAGGCGCGATTGTAAAGGATCCTGCGATTGGCCGGCCATGCCCAGCCCCAGTCGGGAGCTATCCAGTTATCGGAAGACGACACAATTCGCTTGGCGGGGTGATTGATCCCATCCGCAAAGCAGCCAGAGTAAATCCAGCAGCCGCAAGCCGTCTCTCCCCGGTCCGAAAGCTCACCGAATCCACTGACCGGCCTGGCGGTGCGAATGTCGAATCCATTAATCTCTCGAAGGACTGCCTCGGTATCAGGCTCTTCTCGCTCCAGCACGACAGGGTAATCCCAGGTCAGGTCTCGGACGGCACGATCCCTCACTCCAGTTCCAGCCATTTTCTTGAGTCTGCGGCCAAGATGATAGATAAAGTGCAGCTCGCTTCGTGCATCACCGATGGGTTGAATAGCAGCGGCATGCCATTGCAAGAGCCGCTGTGTGTTGGTGAAAGTTCCATCCTTTTCGACGTGAGAAGCGGCGGGAAAAAAGAAAACCTCAGTCCCGATCTCCTCAGGGCGGATTTCACCGCTGGTGATCTCTGGAGCGTCCTTCCAGAACTCAGCTGTCTCTGTGAGGACTAGGTCTCGAACGACCATCCAGTCAAGATTCCGCAAGCCCTTTCGCTGAAGGGTCCCATGAGGGGATCCTACGAGTGGATTCTCCCCCATTACGAAATAACCTTTCACCCGGCCGTCCACCATTGCGTGAATGGTAGACAGGTGTGAGTGATCACCGGTAAGCCTGGGCAGATTGGCGTAAGCCCAGTCATTCTCTTGGGTGGCCGCATCTCCGTACCAGGCCTTCAGAAGAGAAATCAGGTAGCGAGGCAGTTCACCCCACCAACCCTTCTCAGCACGATAGTTCTCGATGTAAGTCGGCAGGTCGATGTCGACCCCCGCCCATGGCATCGGCAGATAACCAGGCAGAAGGTCGAAAAGCGTAGGGATATCGGTTGAACCCTGGATGGAAGAATGTCCCCTCAATGCCAGAATGCCCCCTCCGGGCCGGCCAATATTACCCAGCAAGAGTTGAATAATGGCAGCCGTGCGGATGAACTGAACACCGGCTGTATGCTGTGTCCAGCCTACCGCATAACAAAAGGCAGACGTTCTCTCCGGCCCAGAGTTATCGCACAGAGTCTCGGCAACGCGTAAGAACAGCTCTTTAGAAACACCACAGCACTCCTCGACAAATTCCGGAGTGTAGCGGGAAAAATGTCGCTTCAGAATCTGGAAAACGCAGTGTGGATGCTTGAGGGACGGATCAAAAAAGGGACCCTCTCCTTTTTCTCTTTTGGAGTGAGCGACCTGTCGAGCTCTGACTTCCCGATGTCCGGCCGAGGCCTTAATCGGACCTGATCGATACTGCCACGAATCGATCGAGTACCTCTTCGATTCGGGATCCCAGCCGCTAAAGAGACCGTCTAAATCCTCGGTGTCTTGAAAATCTTCTCGAATCAGTTGACCGGCGTTGGTGTAATGAACCACATATTCTCGAAAAAAGCGCTGGTTTTCGATGATATAGCGAACCAGTCCACCC
>DATGOF010000139.1:0-4472 GCA_035306285.1 Acidobacteriota bacterium
GTCCTTTGGGTGGGAGTTTATTTTCTGGCAGATCCTCATGTGGTTGGCAACCGGTGCCCAGGCTAATACGGCGGCCAACCACATGAGGATCTGCCAGAAAATAAACTCCCACCCAAAGGACGGGTGAATGATCGGATTAAATCCCGACTCGCCGATTTGATTTTCTACGGCGGATATCATCGCCGGCAGCCCGACTTTGACGAGGCAGTAGGCGGTTACGATGATCATTGCGAAAACCAGGACAACGTATTGAATGTAGTTCGTCACCAGCACCGAGATCATTCCGCCGAGAGCCGTATAGAGTAGAACGAGTATCAGCAACGCCACCATAGTCCACACGATGTACTCTCGCGGGATACCCGTCACGATGTTTAGAAACGTGGCTTCGATAACGGGGAACACCCCGAAATTGAGTGCGCCTCCGATGGCCATCAGGATGCCGGCAAGAATCCGGACGCGGTGACTGTATCTCTGTTCGAAAAATTGGGAGATAGTCACCAGCTCGAGTTCGCGAATCTTGCGGATCACGAATCCCGTGGTGCCAAGAAAGAAATAGGCTCCGGCGGTGATGAGCCCCGAAATGATGGCGGTAAATCCGTAGAGGAATCCCATTTCGGCGTAGTACATATAGGTGACGAGACCGATTTCTGTGCTGACGAGTGAAATCGTCCCCAGATGAACACCCATTCGCCTTCCTGCGACCAGGTAATCACCGGACGTCTTGACGTAGCGTCTCGACTGGAGGCCGAAATAGAACACCAGAATGAGCGAAACAACCAGGATCAACCAGTCAACCAGATGAAAGTCCATAAGAATCTTTCCTCGCGCTTTACTTGCCGGGGCCCTCGTCCCCGGAGCGTCGGGCGAACGACGGTAGCATACAAAGGGTAGGCTGAGAAGCATAGACAGATGCTCGAAAATTGGTAGCGATAACCGCGTGGCGTTCAATCATGACCTGTTCAGCAAGAGGGAGCCGTTAGGAGGGGAAGAGATGAAGGAGAAAGAGCCAGCACCGGCCCGGTCAGATCTAGCTCTGGACTCGAGACACAAGGAAACTTAGTTGCTCAATTGAAAGTCGTCAACCTGTGCTGAGAACCTGCCAAATTGCAATGCAGATCCGTCTGCCGTAGTTTCCGATTCAGCGCTGCTGCACCTTGTCACTTTCGCTCTTTAGGATTGTTGGACCAGCGGAAATTCGACTCGGAAGAACTTAACTTAATAGGTTGTCGGACGGAGACGTCGTATGCCTCGGAGTTGAAAGTCAAGAGCTACTTGTCGACTCCGAGGGTATTTGAACGGGTTGCCGGTTAATCGTTTGTCCGCAGTGTTCTCCGATCGGTTGAACGATAGCTGGCTGTCCTACTACGAAGAACGGGAATAAGGTCCCTGGTACTCTAACGCATGGGAGGACTCTATGCTAGTTCTGAGGGTTATTACGTCATGCATAGGTCGACTGTGGATCCGTCAATTTTTCCAACAATAGTTGATCCCGCAACGCATTTCGGAAGGCGAGGGAAGCGGCTCCTTTTAAGCCGATGTCCATCCCGAGAGAGCTGGTCGTCAGCTTCAAGCCCTCACAAAAATCTGGAATTGCCGAGCGGCGGAGTTCCCGTTCTGCCCGAGGTAGCAAGACATCAGCGCCCCTGAGGACGTCCCCCCCGAGTATGATGATTTCAGGGCTGAAGAGATTGACCAACACAGACAGTCCTAAACCAAGATAACGACCGACTCGGTCGAGGACTTCATTGGCCACCTCATCGCCCTCCCTGGCCCTTGCGAATACTTCTCCAACCTGGGCATCCACCACACTGCGAATCTTCCGCCCCTTCCTTTCGTAGTACTGTCGAACGATATTGGGACTCGAGATGATAGCCTCGAGGCAACCCTGTTTTCCGCAGTTGCATTGATCGGTTGCCGATGGATCAATAGTCACATGTCCGATTTCTCCAGACATTTCGTTTCGCCCGGCCACCTCATGCCCGTTACTGAAAATCCCCACACCCACGCCCTGCTTGATCATCATGTAGATGCAGCTATCGTAACCCTGAGCTCGTCCTAACCAGCGTTCGGCCAGAATGGACGTACGGTGACCATGTTCCATGAAGATCGGTAAATCGAAGGCCTGTGCTAACTCCGTTAAGAGGGGAAACTTGCGCCAGCCCACATTAAAAGCCGTTATCCGACGTTTTTCGTCGACAATTCCAGGATGACTGATTCCGATGGCTAACACGCGTGACCGGTCGGTTTCTCTTGCTCCATGAAGGGCCATTCGTATTCCCTCCACAATTCTTTCGACTTTCAAGGTCTGACCAAACTCTAAGTCCTCCTCCCATCGGTAGCGGATATCACCGACACAATTGGTGAGGGCAAAACGAATCCTTGACCCCTCGAGATCCACCGCTACGAAATAAGCGGCTTCAGCATTGAGTTTCAGGACCTCAGCACGTCTTCCACCAATTGAGTCGAGCTCACCGACTTTGACGATAGTTCCTCGTTTGAGCAAATACTGTAAACCTAGACTGACGCTGGCTGTGTTCAGTCCGGTTGCACGCGCGACCTCGGAACGCGTCACGGTTCTTCGCTGATAAACGGTCTCCAATATGTCGCACAACCACTGACGCGCAATTTTAGGCATCCTGGACCCTCCCTCCACTTTTCATATGATTTGTCTTCTATCGTTATGAGTCCGAACGTTCTCTTTGATGATATCGCACCCGCCGAACTTATTAAGTGGCCTGTTAAGTCACGCTTGCTCTGTTCCTCGCTCCAAAAGGCTTTTCCGGGAGGAAGGATTTTTCGAATTCTAAACTATGAAAGACAATGGTTCTGCTTTAGCTTTCAGCTCCAAGCCGGAAACGCCCTGTTCTCACTAAGTGCTTGTAATAAGAATTTCAATCGGTAAAAGGAGCCATTGTCACAAGTTGGCGAGGACAGAATATCGTAGCATCCACTCTTTCTTGATTCGAGTTTTATTGACAGATAAATGCTTTCTTTCTACACTGCCCGCAATCCCAATTGACCTTTGCTTACGCGGCAGGTCTTCTGGTTCTATTGAGACCAACTCGAAAGGGAATCATTAGGGAGTCGAAGGAGTCTGGGAACTGCTCTGCCTAGGCGACGGAAGGTGAGGGGATCCGGACTGATAAAGGCGACACAGCGCGCGCCAGAGCGTCTCGAACACTGAGTGCCGATGAAGTGGAGAAGCTGAATGCAGCTGGCTGAGATCGATGCCCTATGCGCGTCTCGTCTAGCGAATTGCGAGGGAGCCGAGCTATCCGTGTGCTAGGAAGAAGGAAAGGAAGAAAATATGAAACCCATTCCTCGTCGTCTTTTTCTGTGGGCGGGAGCGGCCGGCGTTGCCGGCGGAATGTCCATCGCCTTTTTTGAGGAATGCGACAGCTCCTCGCTCTTTGCCCGACCGCTACAGGCTAAAAGGCCGGTGCGCCCCAGTTTTGATTATCTTTACGAGCGAGGCCCGTATTATCCACGACTAGACTTCCCCAAACTTGTCACTCCAATGTGGATCGGTGAGAAGGGCGTGGACGCAGTGGTGATGTTGAGTTTTGACGACATGGGCAGAAGAAGAGCCACAGGGCCAACGCGACTTTATTCATACCACGCTCGAGTGGATTTGCATCCCGAAAATTACCTCCAGGCGACGAAACCGGTTGCCGATCGTCTTCGTCAGATTGATGGTCGCTCCCCCATTACGATCTTTGCGAATGAAGTGGACCCTTCTGACCCTGTACTTCAGCAACTACTTCGAGAGGGCTTTTCGATCGATGCTCATACGTTGACTCATCCCGTTCCACTGATGCGTACTCAGCACGCTGGTCCGATTGGAGAGCCATCACTTGAGCTCGTAGTGGAGGACTTTGTTGGTTGTGTCGCCAATCTGAACCAGATTCCGAACAATCGGCCGGTAGCATTTCGAACACCAGGGTGCGATGCACGCAATACGGTGTCCCCTCGGTTCTTTTCGGAGGTATTTCCCAGGAGGACTCCGAAGGGAGACTTCCTTCAGGCGGATAGCAGTGTTTTTATGGTTTTCACATCCCGTGATCCGAGTCTGCCACGGAAATGGGTTCTCCACGATGACGGACGAGAGCGGTTTGCAAAATATTTGCACGGCATGCCTTCGTGCAAGTTCTATGCAAACTGTATTTTCAACTATCCCTATCCCTATGTGATCGACCACCGGATCTGGGAACTTCCTCCGCTGATGCCAGCTGATTCGAACGGTCTGCATCTGAACGAGGCGCATAGCCCAGCGACGGTCGAAGACTGGAAGCGAGCCCTGGATCTGGTTGTCCTTAAACAGGGAATCATGGTGCTTTGTCTTCATCCTGAGACTCCTCACTCTTATATTCGCGCAGACATGGTAGCTGAGCTGGTTGACTACGCAGACCGGCAATATGGAAAGCGAGTCAAGTTCCTAACGGCGCGCGAAGCGTACGATCGCTTGACTGAGA
>DATGOF010000140.1:0-4330 GCA_035306285.1 Acidobacteriota bacterium
CCAGTCTCAACTATGCTGAGACGCAGCGCCAGAATGCAGTCAAGGCCAAACAGGATTTCGACAACGTTCGCTGGGAATTGCTCGAACTGGCCGAAGCCGAGGCCTGGGCGAGTGCTGCCACGGTTGACGAGGACGATGAGATTAAGCAGACCTGGAACGGAAACTATTACAGTTCTAAAAAGAGACGTCGCAGCCTCGTACTGCAGGATCTGGCCTATCGGCGTACCCGTATTTCGCACGATCTGGAAGCCAAGAAGCTTCAGCGCGAGATCGATTCTGCCAATGCTTACAAGGGAATTGCTCAGGCTCAAGTGGCCCAGGCTCAAGCTCGCGTTGCGGTAGCTCAGCAGCGGATCGAGATCGCGAAGCTCCAGCAAAAGCACGCAGAAGAGAATGGCGAATTCCTCGATATGAAGGAATTCAGTGCCCACCTCTGGTACGAACTGGCTCGCGAGGCTCGAAGAATGTCGAGGCGGTACCTGGAGATGGCAATTGAAGTGGCTATGTTAATGGAACGAGCCTACAACGCTGAAACCGAGAGGGGTTTGAACATTATCCGTTTCGACTATGGAAATGCAGCCACTGCGGACCTGCTTGCAGCCGATCGGCTAAGGCTCGATATCGACCTCTTTACGCTGGATTACACCACGACCATTAAGCCTAAGAAGTCTCCGGTGAAAAAGACGATCAGTCTGGCAGATCGTTTCCCAATGGCCTTCCAGCAGCTCAAGAGCACTGGGGAATGCTTCTTTCAAACAGAACTGGAAGATTTCGATCGGGAACATCCTGGTCTTTACCTCTGCAAGCTCCGCAATGTAGAGCTGGTGTTTGTTGGGATTACCGGAGCTACTTCGGTTGCGGGCTTTCTCCGGAATATTGGGCTGTCGAAGTTTCGCAGGGAAGACGGAAGCATTGTCGGGAGAAACTATCCTTCGGACGTGATGCCGCTGTCGCAGTATGATCTGCGAAATGATGCGCTGGCTTTTCGGGTTTCGCCGAACGACCTTCGCCTGTTCGAGAACAACGGCATCGAAACTATGTGGCATCTGGAGTTGCCTCTTCATTCCAATGACTTCGATTTCAATGAAATCCTCGATGTGCAGCTGGTGATGTACTATGACGGCCTGTTTAGTACCACGCTGGAAGAAAACATCAAAGCGGCACTGCCTGCAAGCGGTTCCGCTTCTCGAGCTTTCACCATGCGTCTGATGTTCCCTGACGAGCTCTTCTATCTGAAAAATAAAGGGGACGCTGAGCTGGTTTTCGAGGCCGGAATGTTTCCGCGTAACCAGACCAATCTGAGCCGCACCAATGTGATCCTTAAGGTTACGGGAGAACCTTCTGTCATTGATGGGCTAACGCTGAGGCTGTCATCGGCGAACCTCGGTCAGGAGCTCGTGCTGAAAACCGATCAGAATGGCGAAGTCAATGACGCTACTCCTGGCAAACCGCTTCGCGCATTGCGCAATCGTCCGATCTTTGACAAGTGGACAATCACCATTAGCACCGATGATAACCCGAACCTGGTCGCTGACGGTCGGATCGATCTGAGCGGCATCCAGGATGTGATGGTTTTCTTCGAATACTCCTTCGATTACCGTTGATTCACTAGGAAAGAGCACTGGAGCGAGAAATGGCTGACACAGGTGCGAAACGAGGGCTGACTTCGCCTCCCGCGGGTACCGGACAGGTCGCTGGACTGGGCGAAGCCTTCCGAATTAATCTGAATACCGGGCAAGGAGTCTATTCCTACAAGCTGCCCCTTCCGGACGGCATAGCAGGGTTTACCCCCCAGCTGTCGCTGGAATATGCACACGGCAACAGTCATGGTCTGTTTGGGTTTGGCTGGCGGCTTCCGGTAAGGCAAATCTCGAGGCGTCTTGATTACGGCACTGGAGGAGACGACTTGCATGAGTTCTTCAGCGATTCAGGTGCTGAGATCATGCCGATCGAAGATGACCTTTATGGCCAAATCAATGAGACCGGGTTTGCCCGTTATCACCGACTTGAGGAAGGATGGAGGATCGAGGAGCGGAACGGAACGGTTCACCATCTCGGGCGTCATCCGGATGCTCGCCTCAGCGATCCGGACAATCCACAGCGGGTGACTGACTGGTTGTTGGAGGAGTCGGTCGATCCTTGCGGAAATACAATCACGTATCGTTATGTGGTGGATGAGGGAAGCGCTTGTCTTTCCGAAATCCGCTATGCCGCTTACGCCGTCCGTTTCCAGTACGAGACACGGCCGGATCAACGCTGGAACGGTCGGGCCGGCTACTTGCGGCGTGTGTCGAAACGCTGTGCTCGCATTGAGTTGTATTTGGACCCTGGATCTGGTGAACGCCTCATCCGCTCCTGGAACTTCCGCTATCAAGTCGAAGAATCGAGCCGGCTCTCGCTGCTCAGTCAGATAGAGTTAACCTCGCACGGCACAGCCGAAGACGGGTCCGACGATGTGAATCGTCCACCGGTACGCTTTACCTATTCGAGTTATGACCCGCAAGGATGGAGCGCAGTTTGGATGCAGTCCGAAGGGGCCCAGCCACCGCTTCTTGACGACCCGGAGGCGGCTCTCATCGTCCTGGATAACGCTCCACTCCCCGGGATTCTTCAGGTCGTCGGCGGAAAACAATACTACTGGGCCAACCAGGGAGACGGTACCTGGGCGCATCCCGTTCCACTACAGCGCCAGCCCCTGATCGGCTCATTCCAGCGGGAGGGAGTAGCCTTCATCGACGTTGATGCATCCGGTACGGCTGATCTCTTGCAGGCAGGAAGCAACGAACCGATTCCCGGTTATTACGAGAATGGAGGTCGTGAAGGATGGAAGCGTTTCGTCGCTTATCCGAGGGCAAGCCGGACCAAGCCGGCCTGGGCCAGCGGAAATACGCGGCTTACCGATGCAGATGGCAACGGGCAAGTGGACGCGATTATGAGCACGCGCAGAGCCTTTGCTGTCTGGCTGAACCGTGGGGAGGAGGGATGGTCGGAGCCGTTGTTGGCGCCCAAAGGGTCAGGTGAAGATCGTCCGGACGTCGATCTAGGCGAGCCGACAGTACGACTGGCCGATATGACCGGCGACGGCCTTCAAGACCTGGTTCGCGTCAGATCAGGGAGAGTCGAATTCTGGCCGGCTCTCGGGCGCGGACGTTATGGACCTCGCATCGTAATGCAAAACAGTCCCCGGTTGAGAGATCTACACCGTCTTCCAGAGAACTTACACCTAATGGATGTCAACGGTGACGGATGTGACGATTTGGTGTTCGTTACGGCCACAGCTATCGAGGTCTACCTTAACCGCAATGGAGAGTCCTTCAGTGAAGCCAGCTTCTTGAGCGACGTACCGCCTGCCATCCCTGGAACGATTCGTTCGGTTGACATGGATGGGTCGGGAAGGGCGGGCCTTCTTTACAATAGCTGGACCAGCCGCGGCTCGGGGTACGTTCGGGTGAAACCGGCGGGCCAGCAGTTGCCTTACCTGCTGACAGGTGTGGATTCCGGGACCGGCCTGCGTTCGGAGATCCGATACCGTCTGGCTGCCGAAGATTACCAACGGGACCGGTTGGTGGGCGAGCAGTGGGACACCAATTTTCCCTTTCCCCTGTTGGTGGTCGCTTCGACTCGGGAAGAGGACACCGTTTCTGGACAGGTGGTTGAAACCGAATACCGCTACCATGAAGCGCACTATGAAATGAGGACCCGCCAGTTTCAGGGATTTCGCCGCACCGAAAGGATTGAAAAGGGAGACGACAGCCGGCCTGACACCTTGACGGTCTTCCATTTCCTTATGGCTCAGGAACAATTGTCCGGAAACGGTCCGGAACACGCGGCTCTTAATGGTCTGCTCCGGAGAACAGAAGTTTATGGTCTCGACGGTTCTGAAATAGAGGATCGGCCTTACTTCACTGAAGAAGCCGACTATGGTCTCTCTATTCTTAGTGAATTACCCGACGGACGAACGCGCAGGTTTGTCTTCGTTGCGGCTCGACGAAGCGAAGACATCGAACGGAGCGACGATATTCGCGGGGAGGAGAGGACTTACGAGTATGATCAATTCGGAAACGTCGTCCGCGAGCGCCTCCGGGGCTTCGGAATCCGTAATGGTCAGCCTCAGCCCGAGCGCGTCAGAGTGACCGAAACCGAATATGCGCAAAGTCAGCATAGCTGGATCATTGACAAGCCTTCGCGGATTACGGTTCGCGGCCAGGATGGCACGATTCTGAGTGAGATTCGGCGGTATTATGACGGACCTGACTTCGAGGGATTGCCACTGGGCGAAGTGGAGCGGAGTCTGCTTACTCGGGAAGAGCATCTGATTTTGAGCCAGGCC
>DATGOF010000141.1:0-3114 GCA_035306285.1 Acidobacteriota bacterium
CAAACAATACTGCGCGTTCGTCGGCACACGCTCGATGCTCAAACACACACTTGATCGTTCTGCCCGACTGGTTGCCCCAAGTCGAATCATCACCGTAATTGGAAGCGGACACAAGAATTACATCGACGCTACCGAAAACTCCAATATTCCCGGGCGCATCATTGAGCAACCGAGATCAATGGAAACAGCGCCCGGTGTTTTCTTCCCTCTAACCTACGCTATCGCATCCGACCCTGATGCGACGGTTTTCATCTTTCCGTCTGATCACTACATCTTTTCGGAAGAAGCCTTCGTCCGGGCGACCCGACAGCTGGGCTATCGGGCCGAAGAAACCTCCAGCGTTCTCTTTCTTTTTGGAGCCCTGCCTGATGGGCCCGAGACTGACTACGGTTGGATCGAACCTGGTACAAGCCTGCCGGGATCAGGAGATGACCCGCCCAGAAGAATCGTTGCATTTCATGAAAAGCCTTCTCCTCAAGAAGCCGCTGCCTATTATCGGAAAGGCTATCTTTGGAATACCATGATCATGGCAGGAAAGGCGAGGCTCCTCTGGGAACTGGGCTGCGAGCACCTACCGAATATGATGAAATCGTTCGAGAAGCTGCGTCAAATTCTTTCTAAAAGACAAACAGAGAAAGCTGAGGAACGTCATCTGGTGTCCAGTATCTATGAACGTATGGAGGTTGCTAATTTCTCCCAAACAATTCTTGAAAAGGCGACTGGTCGACTCGCAGTCGTTCCCCTGAGAAACGTAGAGTGGAGCGACTGGGGAAGGCCAAGCCGGGTTGTCGAAACGCTTTCGAGAACCCCGGTTCGAATACGAAGACTTGCTGGTTTCACAATAGGCACGTCCTTGATTCAAGACTACGGCTTCTAAAGGTAGACTGAGGTGATGAAAGAGAAAAAGCTTGAACCAACCGACCGGGAGCGATTCAAGTTGCCTGACGGCTACTCAGATCTGGACCCTTCTCAGCAATTTCGGTTTTTCCTCGACATCAAGTTTCCAGAGGTTAAGTCGGAGTTGCGGATTGCCATCCCTGCGACGCCAGAAAACCTGCCGGAGGTGGCCTGGGCAGCGGTCCGAAAAGCAATTGACAAGTGGCTGAAGGCCTCCATTCGCTACGACGTCGTGGCGGTGAAAGACAGCGAAGGGAAACTCATTTTGGAGGGTAGCTTCTCAGAGGTTCTGGAGCTGCACCGGCAAGAACTGCTCGAGCACCTTGGTTTTGAAGAGCTCTAACACACCGGGGACGCGTAAATTGCAGCACCGACACGTATTCGCAAGACTAAGATTTAACTGAGTTTTCTTGTCACTGTGGCTTTCAAACAAGGGGAAGTCCTTGGGACAGAGATGCCAGAATTCTATTCTAGCCAAACAGGAACGTTTCCAGTTGACAACAGCCTGTGAGATCCCCTTCTGCCAACTTAGTGACTTTGAACGAAGCAAAACGAGATTGAAGGCATCGCGGAAATATCATTTAATTCTCTAAAAGAACAGCGACAATGTCGCCGGAGGCACAAACGATGCTTAATCGAATCCGATGCAAATCACTTATGTTCACTCTAACTACCTTGGCCTTCCTGCTCGTTCTCGTGGGTAGTACCACCGTTTCGGTTAGAAGCCAGGATGCTGCTGCAGAGAAGGTGTATAAAGCGCGGTGCGCGTCGTGTCACGGAGACGATCTCAAGGCTGACACCAAAGCAGGAAAAATGACGAAAACCGCTGATTTGACCGTGGAGTCGAATTGGAAGGGAGAGCGGACTCCGGAGGCGGTAGAAAAGGTCATCCGAGAGGGGATCGGCAAGATGCCGGCTTTCGAGTCCAAACTTTCGGATGAAGAAATTCAGGCCGTGGCAGCCTATACCTTGAAACTGGCTGGCATCAACAAATAGGCGAACATTAGCGAATATGGCCTTGGCTGCAGACTTCAAGACTCGGCCGGGGACACACCACATGGTCCTTCCCGGGGCTACCAGAGCAAGGCGTCCCTTCGACCAACTTTGATCCGCAACCTCTCGGATCTTTATAATGTCGCCCTGTATGAATGAAGCTCTGGCAGGATTGAGCGTAGAAGAACAGATCTCCTACCTGACCCGAGGTGCAGCCGAGGTAATCAATATCGCTGAACTGCAGGCCAAGCTTGAACGGTCCCAACGAACGGGCAGCCCACTGACGGTGAAGGTTGGGTTTGATCCGACCGCACCTGATCTACATCTCGGGCATACTGTTTTGCTGCGGAAGATGAAGCACTTCCAGGACCTTGGTCATCGGGTCATCTTCTTAATCGGCGATTTCACCGGTCTCATCGGTGATCCCTCCGGACGGAACAAAACTCGCCCTCCCATGACGCGGGAGGAGGTCCTTGCGAACGCGGAAACCTACAAAAAGCAGGTTTTCAAAATCTTAAGTCCCGAAGCAACAGTCATCGATTTCAACAGCCGTTGGCTGGGAGCCTTGAGTTTCGAGGATGTGATCCGTTTGTGCGGAAAGTACACCGTGGCGCGAATGCTGGAGCGGGACGACTTTTCAAAGCGGATGGCTAATCAACAGCCGATCTCTATTCACGAACTCCTCTATCCGTTGGCCCAAGCTTACGATTCCGTATTCCTGAAAGCAGATGTGGAGTTAGGCGGAACTGATCAGAAGTTCAACCTGCTGGTCGGCAGAGACATTCAGCGTGAGTTCGGCATGGAGCCACAGGTACTTCTGATGACTCCGATTCTTGAGGGCCTGGACGGCGTCGAGAAGATGAGTAAGTCGCTGAACAACTACATTGGAATCGATGAATCGCCTCAGGAAATTTTCGGAAAAGTCATGTCCATCTCCGATGAATTGATGTGGAGATACTACGAGCTCCTCACTGATGTGCCGGCGCAGGATTTGGAAGAACGTCGAAACGAAGTGGTGTCAGGAAAGCTCCACCCAATGAAAGTCAAAGAGGAGCTGGCCTTCCAAATTGTCGAAGACTATCACGGCGGTGAAGCCGCCCAGAATGCCAGAGCTCATTTCCATCGGGTCTTTCAGCGGCGAGAGGAGCCAGAAGAGATGCCGATCTTCGAGATCTCGTCTCCCCTGCCTCTGGTCGAACTGATGACTGACATCGGATTTGCCGC
>DATGOF010000142.1:0-7255 GCA_035306285.1 Acidobacteriota bacterium
TCATCCGCTCGGTAGCATGCCGGGCAGCCACGTGAGCAATCTCATGCGCCATTACGCCCGCCAGCTCCGCCTCATTCTCGGACTCGAGAATCAACCCTTTGTTCACGTAAAAATAACCGCCCGGTAAAGCGAAAGCGTTGACCTCGTCGGTATCGACAACCTTGATCACGAACGGAACCTTGGCATCCGAGTGCTTGACGATCTCCTGTCCGATGCGGTCCACATACTGGGCCACCACCGGATCTTCCACCAGACGCGCCGTCTGCTCAAAGAACTGGGCGTACTGGGCTCCAATCTGGATTTCCTTCTCCAACGAAACAAAGTTGGGGAAGAACCAGGCCACACGGCCGTTGATGTCACGGTTGCCTATATTCTCAACGTCTTCATGATCGCGTGCCAGCACCGGGGCAAAGGCCAGCAATACGCTCAGGAGAATAGCCATAAAATACCGAACGCTCACATTTTTCATGGTGGGCTCTCCATATTGCCCTCATTATACCCGAAGACCGTCGATGATTCAGTTAGAATCTTGACAGAGGGCAACACGCCTTAGAAGGCAATCTTCCTCTGTTATAAATGGATTCCGGAGGCCGTAAAACAGTTCAAACTATTGAGTGAAATTCGAAAAGCCCATGAAGATTTTGACTGCGGAACAGATGCGCGAAGTCGACCAACGAACCACTGCCGAGGCCAGGGTGGGAAGTCTCATTCTCATGGAGAACGCGGGCTTCAATCTCTATTTGGCCTTACATGACCATCTGGAGGATCTGGAAAATCTTGCTGTCGCTATTGTCTGCGGAAAAGGCAACAATGGTGGAGATGGCCTCGTGCTGGCCAGGCAACTCTTTCAGCGAGGCATCGAACCCGACGTCTATCTATTGACCGACCGAAATCAGTTGGCAGGGGATGCAGCCGTCAACCTCCATGCGTGGCTGAAGAGCGGCGGCGAAATTGAAGAGATCACCGGCATCGAGCAGTGGCGAGCCGTTCAGCCTTTCCTCGGTCAATACGACGTTATCGTCGATGCCATTCTGGGAACTGGAATTGACAAACCACTCAAGGGCCTCTACTCAGAAGTCGTGGCTGACATCAACGAGAGCGGAGTCTTCGTTCTTGCCGTCGACATTCCTTCGGGGATGATCTCTGACTCGGTTGAAGCCAGCCCCATTTCCGTGCGGGCCGACGTGACGGTCACGTTTACAGCTCCCAAGATCGCGCATATCCTGAATCAGGATGTCGAAGCCATCGGTCAGCTCTACACAGTACCGATCGGTACCCCATCCTGGATTCTCGATGACGAACGTTTCTTCCTGAATTTGATGAATCAGGATGAGATCCGCTCCTGGCTCCCTTCTCGTCCTGCTCAATCCCATAAGGGCACCTACGGAACCATCGCCATCATCGCGGGCAGTCGGGACAAACCTGGAGCGGCCGCCCTCTCCGGGTATTCCGCTCTCCGGGCGGGATCTGGACTGGTCACCGTGTTGACCCCAGATCAAGCTCAACCGGCGGTGGCCGGGTTTCACCCCGAACTGATGAGCAAGGGGCTACCCTCAACAGGGGAAGGCAGCATTGCACTGGCCTCACTGAACGCCGTGCTCGAATTTCTGCAAAACATGGATGTTGCAGGACTCGGGCCGGGTTTGACCACCAATCCGGAAACGGTGGAATTTGTAAATCGCGTTGTCGCGGATACCTCAATCCCGCTGGTCATCGACGCTGACGGCTTGAACGCGCTGGTAGGTCGTCTCGATCAGTTGCCAGGCAATGCTGAGAGACGTCTGGTCTTCACCCCCCATCCGGGGGAATTCTCCCGCCTGACAGGGGTCCACACATCAGAAATCCTTAAGGACCCTTTAAAGCGATCCCGTGAGTTCGCCATGCGATACGGAGTCTGGCTGGTTCTTAAGATGTTCCGAACAGTACTGGCGACGCCCGACGGCCGCGTCTATATCTCTCCCTTGGGAAACCCGGGCATGGCAACGGCCGGTACGGGCGATGTTCTAACCGGCGTGCTAACGTCACTCTTAGGTCAGTATACGGCAAGGGAAGAGATCGACGCGGCGGCAATCGAACGCGCGCTGTGTGTGGGTATCTACCTGCACGGCTGCGCGGGAGATCTGGCGGCAACCGAGGTTGGATTGCCGGCGATGACTTCAAGAGACATTTGTGACCACCTGGGGGCTGCCTATGAATTTCTTCAGAATTCGGACTGATGGAAATCTTCCATAGCTTTAGTGAAGATGAAACGCAAACCCTCGGTCGAAAAGTGGCCACAGCCCTGCCGAGACCCAGTATTGTCTTACTTTATGGAGATCTGGGGGCGGGCAAGACGGTTCTGACTCGCGGCCTTGCAGAGGGCCTCGGTCTCGAAGACCCATCCCTGGTCCATAGTCCCACCTTTAGCCTTGTCCATGAGTATCCGGGGAGGGACGGTCCAATCTATCATGTCGACCTCTATCGCCTCGATACCGTTCAAGACCTTTACTCGATCGGTTTAGATGAACTTCTCGACGGTCACCACACCGTCATCATTGAGTGGGCGGAAAAACTCAAGCTGCCCGTGGACCGTGCAATTCGGATTACACTGACTGTAGGTCAGGCACCCGAACATCGCGAAATTCAGGTCGAGTGGGCCGAGTAAGCACTTGGGCGAATCCAGGCCGACCGATTCTCACGATCTCCAGCCACAACCAGAAATCCTTCATAGATTTCTCTCCTCCGACGTAGTTCTAAGGGTGAGGAGGATTTCCAATGAACAACTCTGGTTTTCAGCTCCTGGAAGCGATGGTCGTCTGCCTGCTCTTGGGAGGTGCAGTCATCACATCCGCCGGGCCGCTCCTTCGTATCAATGAGCAGTATCGTCTTTATACGGCCGGGCTGTCGCTGGTCAGCACTCTTTCCGAAGCCAGGACGCTGGCGGTAACGACGAGTGCCCCGCTCGAGGTGTGTATCGACGAACAGCGACAACAGTTCGGGCTAACGTCACGTGGAGAGCAGGTAAAAACCTGGATGGCCCTGCCCAACGGTGTTCGCTTCGTGCACACGCCACGTAGCCGGGTGATCTTTTACTCCCGAGGGGTTGCAGTCCCTTCCGGGTCATATCTTCTCGAAAACAGTGCCGGCGGCATGAAGGTGGTTGTTTCTGCGGCAGGACGGATCCGTTGGGAGTATACAGCCGGAGGATCCGGACTATGAAAAGCGAAGCAGGCTTTTCCCTGATCGAAGTCATGGTCGCCATGGCGGTCTTGCTGATCGTGATGTTCGGCCTGCTGCAGGGTCTGGTGCTCGCCTCGCAGGTCTTTCTCTTCGTTGAGGAGCGATTTCAGGGAACTCTGGACCGCTGGAATGGTGCCCAGAGTCTCTATCCAAACTTTGATCCCACCGCGACGTCTCTTCGTCCCTGTCCGTCCTGTCTGCCCGTCAATCGTAGCATTGAGGGTACTACGGACCGCGCCTGGGAGGTTTTCCATGGACGATAGCAGGCTCTCCGGGAAGATCCGTGCCCCTGAACGGAGCCTCCCTCTGGACCAGTCCGATACCAGGTTGGAACGCCGGAAGTCGTACCAACTGACCAGCCCTCAGTCAAACCCTTCAGGTTTCGATTGCTCGCACTCACAACCGAGTCGGGGAACACGGGAAGCTTTGGTCCCAGAAGGTCGTAAGAAAGCTGGCTACACGCTAATTGAACTACTGCTCGCGCTGCTTCTGACAACCGTTCTAATCACTGCGGCTTTCAGCGCACTGCAAAGCGTCCAGATCTGGTCGCAGAACCTGGATCAGCTGGTCGGCCGTGATGAGAACCTTAGGACAGCACCCATCCTGCTGGTACGCTGGATAGCACACGCTGGTGCCAACCGGCACAGCCAGAGGTGGCCGGGAATTTCCCTCGGAACCGGAACCCTGCAGGTACAAAGCGACTTTGACGGGGAAGCGGGCTTCCCCAATGGAAAGCTGACGGAAAGCTTTGAAAACCTGTCAATCAGACTGATGAAGAACGAGCTTCAAGTCCGCAGCGGCAGCGGGAACTTCCAGCCATTTCTCAAGCAGATCACGGCTTTTGATGCAAGGCTTGAATCTCCATCCTTGCTCCTCATTGAATTGAACAGCACGACTTCCACAACTCTGGCCGGCATTAAGGAGAACCGTGCGGCAGCAGTAGCCCTCCGGACCTGGCTACCCAATTACGCCTCCAATCTTTTCCCGGAGAAACTGCCATGAGTCGAGGCTACGCGCTCGTGTCGGTGCTGTTGCTCGCATCCCTGAGCCTCATTCTCTTAATGAGTGTGCATGCCAGACTGGTCAGACAGTGGACCCAGGTGAACGGACTCGAAGGTCAACTGCACGCCTTGATAGCCGCTCAGAATGGGATCGAAATTGCTCGCGCCTTTCTACCCTCGGCCGACCCGTCGCTGCTTTTGGCCGGAAGGGACGGAGTCTTTCAGGGTACTTCTTCTCGTGAATGGAGAAATCCAGTGTCATTTGCTGAGGCAATGGTCCTCGATCCGCTGGAGTGGGTTCCTGCCTCGGATGATGGAATTCCCTTCACTTCAGAAGAGGAGTCTTTACAGGGAATCTTTCACTCGTCCAGCGGAGGTGCTTCCCTGTTCCGGTTCTCCAACAATCCGGAAGAACCGGCTGACCAGGATCAAGATCGAGTGTTTATCGTCCGATCGATGGGGATTGTTCCAGCAATCGGTCCGATCCACCGGCTGCCTTTCATCCGGAACAACGTAGCGCTGGTCGAAGCCCGCCTGCGAAAGGAGGAAGCATTCCTTCCTCCCGCTGCGCTGACACTTCTCGGCAAGCAGGGGTCCTTCATCTGGAGCTCACAATTGACGATTGACGGGGGACCCGTCCCGGGAATCGGCGTTCTTCCCGGGGACACCGACGAGCTATTCTCTGATCTTGTAGCGTCACTGGGGGAATCAGGAGCAAGCGATCAGATTCGCGGTGAAGGTCACTCTCCTTCCCTTTCTCTGATCACTCCTTCCCAGTCGATTCCTCACATAGCTCACCTCCTGTCACCCACCTTCTGGCTGCATTTCCTTTCCAACCTGCCCGACTACTCGATTCCATCATCGTTAGCCGATGTTGATGAACCGCGCCTCGCTTACCTGCCCGATGGCGGAATGCTCGATTCCGATTTTAAGGGTCTTCTCGTGTCAAGGGGTGACCTCTTCCTCCAGAATCATGCTGTCGTCGATGGAATCCTGATTCATCTCGGAGGAGGAACTCTCACCCTGCAGGAGAATGCCTTGATTCAGGGTGGACTGTGGGTTTGCGGCATTCAGCCCACCGACTTTGAGCTAGGGTTAACAGAAGTTCGGATCCAAATTAACGGCGCTGCCCGCATTGTCTTTGACGCCGAGTCTGCAAAAAGGGCCCTTGGATGTCTCCCGGCAACACGTCTCGAGTGGAGAATCTTGTTTCCTGAAATGCTGCTTTAACCGGAGCCAAAGCAAGTCGAAGCAACGGCACAAGCCCACCTTGAGGTGAGCAGCATTTCCAGCAGCACCGTCGGAGAGTGATCTGAACTACACATTTTAGAAAGAAGGTGCGGTATTCTAAGGAAGAGACTCTCTGACAAAGACTTCCTAAGCAGGGAATATTGGAGGAGCAAGCATTAGATGAAAACACCAGCGATCGTTCTTGGCCTAGCCTTCCTTACCTTGAGTTTGGGTTTGGCACAGTCTTCTGCGGAAGAACCGTCACTCGCTGAGCTGGCCCGGCAGGAAAAGGAACGCCGCTCCAAAATCAAACAGGAAGTTCCCCTGATCACGAACGAAATCCTGGCGACGATGACGAGAGCACGAGTAAGCCAGGCCACTCGATCTGTCGAACCCGAGCAGGAAGCCCAGGAAACCAAAGAACCTTCTACCGAACCTCTGCAGGCATTGGAAGAGAAAGAAATTGACTGGAGGCAACTTTTTGGAGAAGCCACGCTGGCTTATCGGACGGCTGTGAACAATCATCTGGTGCTTCAACTTCGTTTCAATAACTTGCGCAACGCTTTCTTCAATGAGGATGACGGATCGACCCAGTCTCTGCTTCAAAACCAAATGCAGGAGACTGTCGAGAAAATAGAGGCCAACCAGAAGATCTTAGACGACTGCCGTCAGAAAATCGCAGAACTTCAGAAAGCTGCTGCTGAGGCAGGTCTCACCCCCGGGGAAATTCGGGAGTTGGTTGGTGAACTACCGGAACCGGAATCAGTTCTTTCGTCTTCAACACCCACTCCCTGAAACTCTTCTGGCTTCACTCCGTTCTGCGAGCCAGGTAAAGCGATGCAATCCCTCCTGTCAATGATTCGACGCTCACTTCCGTAAAACCGCACTCTTGGATGATTTGCGCCAACTCCGGCGGAGGCGGAAACTCTCGGACCGATGCCGGAAGATAAGAATAAGGTCCGCGTCGCCTTGATATCAGATTCCCAATCAAGGGAAGAATTCTCGTGAAATAAAAAAGGTAGAGGGATCGAAAGACAGGAATCGTCGGGATTGAAAATTCGAGCACCAGAAGGGTCGCACCCTTCTTCATGACTCGGGCCACCTCTTGGAGTCCGCACCTCAGATCCTCAAGATTTCTCAGCCCAAACGCAATTGTAACCGCGTCAAAAATAGAGTCAGGGAGCGGAAGTCGCAGAACATCCCCCTCGACAAAGCGAACTCTCGCCCTTCTGCGTCTTTCCTTCTTCCTTCCAAGAACCAGCATCGAGTGGGAAAAATCACACCCAACGACCGAGCCCAGGCGAGCCATCTCGAATGCAAGATCACCGGTGCCGGTGCACAGGTCCAGAATTTGAATAGAAGATGGATCGGGTTGGAGTTGAGCCAGTCTTTTCCGTGCAATCCGTCTCCAGTAACGATCGACAGAGAGAGACAGGAGTCTGTTCAACAGATCATAACGGGGCGCGATCGCGTCGAACATCCGGCGAACCTGTCCTGCCTGTTTATCAACTTGACTCATTCTTTGGCGTGGAGCGGTTCAAGGCTGCTGAACGTGTCCGACGGCTTCATTCCAAGACGCTTCTATAATTGATTCTGGCAGGTCCGAGGTAATAATCGTTTTGCCGATCTCTTTCAATAGGACGAAAACGGTGGCATCCTGCTGCCTCTTTTTGTCGTGGCGGACCGCTTCCATCATTTTCGAGAAGGACACACGGTCGACGGGCGGCAAAGTACCAATGGAGTGAATCGCATCCACAATCTGTCTCGTCGCGGGTTCATCTAGATATCCTGCATGGCGGGAGATA
>DATGOF010000143.1:0-3384 GCA_035306285.1 Acidobacteriota bacterium
TGGCAATGGAGCTTCATGGAAAGAACATCATCGGACGACATCTCTCTGGGTTAGGATCCCCCGCCCTGGCGGCGGTGAATCCCCGAACCGGAAAAAAGCTAAAACCATTCTTTTATGAAGCTACGATGGAGGAGGTCGACCAAGCGCTAGAGTTGGCCGAACGCGCCGTTCCAGAGTTGCGTGACATTGACGACGGGCGTCGAGCCGACTTTCTTGAGCTGATTGTCGAGGAAATTCTCCATCTGGGAAACCACCTGATTCAACGAGCCACAGAGGAAACTGCACTTCCTGAGGCTCGCCTGACTAGCGAGCGTGGTCGGACAATTAATCAGCTTCGCATGTTCGCTTCCCTGATCCGAGAAGGGAGCTGGGTAGATGCCCGAATCGATCGAGCCGTTCCTCAGCGTCATCCCATTCCGAAACCGGATATCCGGAGGATGCTGATTCCGATTGGGCCGGTCGTCATTTTTGGGGCCAGTAATTTCCCGCTTGCATTCTCCGTCGCAGGAGGGGATACGGCTTCGGCCCTGGCGGCGGGAAATCCTGTCGTGGTGAAAGCACACCCGGCCCACCCGGGAACGTCGGCACTGGTCGCAGACGCAATACTGAAAGCCTGCGAGAGGGCCGGAATGCCGGAAGGCTGCTTTTCGCATCTCCATGGACTCAGTCATGACGTCGGCCTCCGGTTGGTCCGGCATCCGGCCACCCGTGCGGTGGGCTTTACCGGTTCCTTTAAAGGTGGAAAGGCGCTCTTCGATGCAGCCGTGACCCGCCCCGACCCTATTCCGGTTTATGCAGAAATGGAGTCTATCAACCCGGTCTTTATTCTTCCAGGAGCTCTCAGCAGGGCATCTGAACTGGCCGCGGGGTTGGCCCGATCCGTCACTCTCGGGGTCGGCCAGTTCTGCACCAATCCGGGATTGATTGTCGGTCTGACGGGCCCCGGACTTGCGAAGTTGGAAGAGGAGCTGGCCCAGGCGCTTTCAGGAATAAGTCCTGAAACGATGCTCTATGCCGACGTGCGCAAGAACTTCCTCGACCAGCTGCGACAACTGCAGCAGGTGCCAGGTGTACGAGTGGTGTTCCAATCCTCGGCCGCTCTGTCGGAGAGCCGAAACGAGGTTCTGCCGGTAGTACTCGCGACAGACTATCAAACGTTTCGGTCGAATCCTGAGTTATCGAAAGAAGCCTTTGGTCCTTCTACTCTTGTGACCGTCTGTTCTTCACCGGATGAGATGGAGGCACTGGCAGAAGGACTGGAGGGCCATCTCACCGCGACGTTGCATGGCACTGACGAAGACCTCAGAAATAACCGGAGACTGGTTGCTATTCTCGAAAGAAAGGTGGGACGTTTAATCTTCAACGGCTTCCCGACCGGGGTGGAAGTTTGCCCTTCGATGCACCACGGCGGCCCTTTCCCTGCGACGACTGACGTTCACTTTACCTCCGTCGGCACCGCCGCAATCCACCGTTTTGTCCGACCCATCTGCTATCAGGATTTTCCTCAAGAAATACTGCCGATTCAGCTGCGAGACAAGAATGTTCGGCACATCTGGCGCCTTGTGGATGGTGAACTGACACGAGACGACTGTTGATCCTCTGTCAATTTCGCCTGTTGGCAGCCAGGATCTTCTTCCGTAAACGGAGAGAACGAGGGGTCACTTCGATCAGTTCGTCGTCTCGGATGAACTCGAGCGCCTGTTCGAGGGAAAGCTTTCGGGGTGGAATCAGCCGAATCAACTCGTCACCGGTGGATGATCGAATATTGGTCAGCTTCTTTTCACGAGTGATATTGACGTCGAGATCATGAGGCCGCGAATTTTCTCCCACAATCATTCCTTCATAGACGACTTCGCCAGGCTCGACGAAAAGTTCCCCTCGCGGTTGTAGATGTTCAATGGCATAAGCAGTGGCTTTACCCGGGCGGTCGGAGACGAGGACTCCAGAAGTGCGGTGAGGAATTTCTCCTTGCCACACATCGTATCCGTCGAAGAGGTGATTGAGGATTCCCTCCCCTCGCGTATCGGTCAGAAATTCGGTCCGGAATCCGATCAATCCTCGCGACGGCAGGCGGAACTCCATTCTGACCCGGCCTCCACCGTGATTGACCATCTGCATCATTCGTCCTTTCCTCATCCCCATCTTTTCATTAACGACTCCGATATAGGCTTCAGGAACATCGACAAGTAGAAGTTCCATCGGTTCCTCCAGACCTTGACCACCCATGCGAGTGAGTACCTCCGGGCGGCCGACCAAAAATTCAAAGCCTTCTCGACGCATCATCTCCAGCAGCACGGCGAGTTGGAGTTCGCCGCGTCCGGAGACTTTCACGCTCTCGGGCGAACCGGTTTCCTCGATCCGGATCGAAACATTGGTGAGCGTTTCTCTCTCCAGGCGCTCGCGAAGTTTCCTTCCCGTCACATGAATACCTTCGCGACCTGCCAGAGGAGAATCATTGACCGACAAAAGCACGGCAATTGTCGGCTCTTCTACTTTGGTGGGAGGAAGTGGCATCGGGTTATTCGGGTCGGAGATTGTCTCTCCAATCTTCAGATCTGCAATGCCGGCGATGGCAATGATATCCCCGGCCTCAGCCTCTTCAATTCGAACGCGCTTGAGTCCTTGGTAACCAAAGATAGCATTGACCTCAACCGGAATGATGTCACCCTGCAGTCGACAAAGGGCGGCCCTCTGCTTGTCTCTGATTCTTCCCTGAAAAACTCGGCCGATTGCCAATCGCCCCAGGTAGTCGTCGTAGTCGAGACTGGTGACTAGAAACTGCAGAGGGGCATCTGGAAGGTAGGGGGGTGCGGAAACCGTCCTCACGATCTCTTGAAAAAGTAGCCCCAGGTTCTGGTCCGGTCCTTCGGGATCGATACGGCAAATTCCCTTACGTGCGTCCGTATAGAGAACGGGAAACTCGAGTTGTTCCTCGCTGGCGTCCAGATCGATGAAAAGATCGTAGATCTCGTCCAGAACTTCGCGGGGCCTTGCATCGGCGCGATCAATCTTGTTGATCACGACAATTGGGGGAAGTCCTGCCTCGAGCGCCTTGCGAAGCACAAATCGCGTCTGCGGCATGGGTCCCTCCGAGGCATCGACCAGCAACATGACACCGTCCACCATTTTAAGGGTGCGCTCCACTTCGCCTCCAAAATCAGCATGGCCCGGGGTATCGACAATGTTGATGTGGACCGAACCGAAGGTGACAGCGGTGTTCTTAGCCATGATGGTAATGCCCTTCTCGCGCTCCAGGTCGATGGAGTCCATGACTCTTTCCGCGATCTGCTGGTTCTCGCGAAAAATTCCGCTCTGCCACAGCATGGCATCGACAAGGGTGGTCTTGCCGTGATCGACGTGTGCGATGATGGCGATGTTGCGGAT
>DATGOF010000144.1:0-2139 GCA_035306285.1 Acidobacteriota bacterium
TTTGTGACGTCGGCGTAGACGTGGAGGTCAGTGGCCTGAAAGTGCAGATGGGAGACCTCTTACACGGGGACATGAACGGGCTGCTCAAGATCCCCATGGAAATCGCTCCACAGGTCCCACAACAGGTGGAGCGAGTTCGGCAACGCGAGCGTGAAATCATGGACTTTGTTCGATCGCCCGGGTTTTCTGTGAAACGTTTGAGGGAACTACAGGAAAAGTACGAGCATTGACCGAACCGGTCGAACAATGATTGGAATTGTCCGTCGACATCATTCCCTACTGGCGATACAGTCAATTCTCTCGGCCTCGAGCCACAGACGAATCTAGTATGCACGCGTATCTCGTCGAACTTATCAACAGCCTTTCATGGCCGGTTCTGCTTGTCATCCTGGCGGTGTCGATCACGGTCCTTGCCAGAGGAGCCGACATGCTCGTCGAGGAGGCAGTTGCTCTTTCCGAAAGAATGGGCATTTCGAAGGTCTTTATTGGCGCCACAATTGTCAGCCTGGGAACGACAACCCCGGAAATGGTGGTATCGGTCATGTCAGCGATTCGGGGTGTGCCCGGGTTGGCTTTGGGCAATGCTGTTGGCTCAATCATCTGCGATACGGGGCTGATCCTCGGACTGGCCGTGATCATCGGCCCGGTTCCAATTCAGAGGTCAATCCTTTTTCGACAGGGATACATCCAGATCGGAGCGGCTGTTCTGCTCATTCTGGCCTCCATTCCCTGGGCCTCGCCTGGAAGTGTCTTCGAGACGGGAGGTGCTCTGAGTCAAAACGTCGGTTTCCTACTCCTCCTGCTGCTGGTGTTTTACATCTGGGCCTCAATTCGGTGGGCCCAGAGGAGGCGGGGAGTTTCACTGGAAGAATATGAGAGTGAAGAGGGCGCTCCCCTGTTGGTTTTGTTTGCAAAATTGTCTTTCGCCATAGCCCTCGTCATCTTGTCATCTGAGTTGCTTGTGATTACGGCGATAGAGATGGCGGTCCGGCTGCAGGTTCCAGAAAGTGTCATTGCCGCCACGCTGGTTGCGTTTGGAACCTCTCTTCCCGAACTGGTCACGGCCCTGACAGCAGTTCGCAAAAGGCATGGTGAACTGGCAGTAGGGAATATAGTGGGGGCAGACATACTGAACGTTCTGTTTGTTATGGGTTGTGCTTTGGCCGCTACCCGACAGGGACTGCACGTTGATCCGCATTTTTTCCGGGTCCTTTACCCGGCGATGCTGGCGATCCTGGTCGTATTTCGTGTCGGCATCTATTTTTCTGAACACCAGCTCAAACGCATATTTGGACTTGTATTGTTAGCGATCTATCTTCTGATCACGATCGTCAGTTACCGCTGACGTTATCCGGATGGTCGGGTATTTGTTCACGACCGGGCGGATGGTAGTCGGTAGATTAGGCCAATGAAATATCATCGACAGACATGAAAATTCGTGAAATTCGTGACGACGTCGTATCGATCCGTTCGGAAATCCGGAACGCTTTTATCGATTTTTCAGAGATGACGGTTTCGGTTATAGCCGTCATCTCAGACGTGGAACGGGAGGGAAGACCGATCGTAGGGTTCGGATTCAACTCGAATGGCCGCTATGCCCAGCAGGGAATCCTGCGCGACCGCATGATTCCACGGCTCCTGGCAGCACCGCCCGAGGCGCTTCTTGACGAGGAGAGAAACAATTTCGATCCTTTCAAAGCCTGGGATGTCATGATGAAGAACGAAAAGCCGGGCGGACACGGGGAAAGATCGGTGGCAGTTGGTGTAATCGATATGGCCCTTTGGGACCTGGTCGCCAAGATCGAGGAGAAGCCTCTCTACAACCTTCTGGCGGAGCGATTCCGGGGAGGTCCTCCAGATGCTGATGTGCCCGTCTATGCAGCCGGAGGATACTATTACCCGGAGAAAGGGATATCCGCCCTCCAGGCTGAAATCCAGGGTTATTTGGATGCTGGTTACACAGACGTCAAAATCAAGATTGGAGGAGTTCCTCTGGATGAGGATCTCCGCAGAATTGAATCTATTCTGGAGATTCTTCCCCCGGGGGGTGCACTGGCGGTCGATGCCAACGGGAGGTTCGACGAAACTACTGCTCTTGACTATGCCGAAGCTCTCAATCAATACGAGCTGAAGTGGTAC
>DATGOF010000145.1:0-4377 GCA_035306285.1 Acidobacteriota bacterium
CGCCGCAACGGCTCTTACAGGGTCTTCGGCGATGAAGTTGGAATTTGGCTTGATCCGTCCGGGATCAGTGACTCCCAGGAAGCCGACCTTGACTGTTGAACCATTCGGCCCGGCAATGGGAGTCTCAATGACCAGGTATCGAGCGGGGGCTTCCCCGTCACGGGTGCGTAGATTCGTTGAAATAAGACCGGGAAATGTCTTGATTCGCTCCCATTGATAAAGATCGTCGCTTCCCAGATTCATGACGCTGATCGGCAGCAAATCGAGACTCTGGAGCATCAAGTCATTGATCGCCTGGGAATCGGGTCCGGGCAAAGCAAAATAGTTGCCTGCGTCGATGTGAATTGAGAATCCTTTCTCCTGTCGATCGTAGTCCTTCTTAACGGCCGCTCTGCGGGATAATCCTCCGGCCGGACCGGCTGTACAACCGCAGGGCTCGAAACTCCCCTGCACGTCACCGGTAAAGAAAAGAGTCAGTTCTGCCGCATCGGTTGCGACTGCGCTTAGAGGAGTCGACAAGAGAAGCACGAGAAAGAACAGCAATCTTTTCACTCTACGAAAGATACGAAAAACCCGCCAACGTCGCAAATTTGTCATTCTGAAGCGTGGAGACTATTGTTCAGCTTTATGATTAGAGAGTGGAAATCATCGATTAGGCTCTATCCTGATGACTTCCGGACGTCAGCGTGATGTTCACGGTTGTTGAGGAATCTGGATGGCAAGATTGTCCGACCTGAAACTCCGGTATCAGATTTACATGCGTCGCTATCGTTATCGCTCCGTTGAGTGGCTGCCGGGTGCCAGGCTTAAAGAGCCCCTGAGCTCGGCCCGGCTGGCACTGGTCACGACAGCGGCTCTTCATCTTCCCAACCAGCCTCCATTTGATACCTCAGTAAAGGGAGGAGACGTCACGTTTAGAATCATTCCCTCTGACACCAACTTGCAGAAGCTGTGTATCTCCCACAAGAGTGACGCTTTTGATCCGCAGGGAATCGCGGCTGACAGAAACCTCGCTTTCCCGCTCGAACGATTGAATCACCTCAAGAACGAGGGAACGATCGGCAGCCTCAATTATCGCCACTTCTCGTTCATGGGATCGATTACTGCGCCGGACAGGCTCATTTCGGAGACCGCTCCAGAAGTGGCTCGACTGTTAGCCGAGGATCAAGTTTCGGCTGTCTTGCTTACCCCGGTCTGACCGATGTGTCATCAGTCCGTGGGACTGATTCAGGGCGTTATCGAGGAATCCGGTATCCCAACGGTCTCGATCTCGAATTTGCTGGAAGTCACCAGAAAGGTGAATCCTCCACGGGTCCTATTTGTTGACACGCCCCTTGGCTATCCCCTGGGCGAACCGAACCAACCGCGGTCTCAAATCGCAATAGTGAAAGCTGCCCTCGGGCTTCTGGAGAGCACGGAGAGCCTACCTCTGGTTCGCACTTTTCACCTTCCGTAACTTCAGGGACCGGACCTCTCATTCCTCTCCGGGCTTTTGAAAGCAGCCACCAGGGCACGATAGTTTCTGACCTTTATCTCCTCTTTCTTCTCCAACCGATACGGTGTTCGCAAGTGGACCGAGCGGAGCAATCTGACGGGATCCAGCGTGTGTCTCAATTCTCTGACAACGACTCGATCGAGAAGCGAATCGGCGGGACCGCCAGTCTTAAAGACCAGGTAGAGACGATCAAACGGAATTCGACAGATCCATTCAAAGAGCCGATCCCTCTCCATCGGTGGATATTCCTCGATCACTTCGGAAAGAACCAGAGCGTCGAAGATGGGTTGGCGGGTGACAAAGATCTTACGAAAGTCGCCCCGGATGATTGTGACGTTGGCCAGCCCCTTGATCCGTTCCGAAAACCGAGGGTAAAGATCAACGGCGGTGACGGAAAATCCACGCCTGGCCAATCGGAAACTGAGCACACCCCTCCCGCAACCGGCATCCAGAACTCTGCTTACTGAATCGGCACTCATCCAGTCGAGAAGCTTTTTCTGGACCCCGCGACGTCCTATAACGGCGTTTTCCTCCCAGTAATTGTCCGGCTGCCCTTCTTCCAGGCGATCCCAGATCGAACCGTTCCGGTAAATCGGATCCAATGCTCCCTTTAAGCTCATATAATCTGGAATATGTTACCAGCTAAGCTGTTATCCTTAGGAAAGGATCCTTTTCGGTTCACCTCTGGCACACACTGGCTGAGCCGGTTTCGTCGAACATGATCTGGGAGCTTCAGGGTCATGCAGACTGTCAGCTCTTCAGATATGCCGATAAAACCTTTTCGACACCACTGACGTAGGCCTCCATTAGATCCTCACCATAGGTCGGGTGGGTAAATAAGCTGATTGTACGGGGACGCAGCCAGGCTGCATTCTCACAACGGACATTCTGGTAATCAACCCGCCGTGGATCGGTGTACTCACTCGAGTTAAAGGGAAAGCGGTAGCGTCCGAATCCATTTTTCTCCACGTAGGCACGCTCTTTGTACATTTCGCGCCACTGGATGGTGTAACAGGGTAGCCCTTCGGCGGCCAGGGCTTTCTGGATCTGGACCGCATCGGCGGTCAGCCGGTCGAGATCCAGGATGATGGGAAACCACCAGTAAGCATTCTCGCGTTGGTCGGTATCGACCGGAAGTTGAAGTATGCCGTCGAGGCCCTTCAACTTGTTCTGCAGAAACTGTCCGTTGCTACGCCTCTGGGGGAGGTTCCAGCTATCGAAGCGGGCCAATTCGCGTGAACCGATGGCAGATTGGATTTCGGTCATGCGGTAGTTGAATCCGACACGCTTATGGATGTACATCAATTTGGCTTCCATTTCGAGCAAGTTCAGGCGCTCCTGAACATCGTAACCGTGGTCTCTGAAGGAACGACATTCCCATGCCAGCTCCTCATTGTTGGTCACGATCATTCCTCCTTCCCCTCCAGTGGTGAAATGTTTGCTTTGACAAAAGCTGAAACAGCCGATATCGCCGAGAGTTCCTGTCCTCTTGCCCTTGTAGACACCTCCATGGGCCTGGGCACAATCTTCGATGACATAAAGACCATGATCTCTGGCGAGTTCGAGCAGTGGATCCATGTCGGCAACGATTCCATAGAGGTGCACGACAATTATGGCTCGGGTTCGGGACGTGATCTTTCGGCGCACATCTTCAGGTGACAGAATATGATCATCCCGATTTACGTCAGCAAAAACGGGGATAGCTCCCGCCTGTAAGACACAGAATGAGGAAGCAATGAAGGAATAGGAAGGAACGATGACTTCATCACCGGGTCCGATGTTCAGAGCTCCCAGAGCCGTATGCAAAGCTGAAGTACCGTTACTTGTGCTCACCGCATGGCTTGTACCACACCACTCGGCGAATTCTTTCTCGAAGCGCATCCCCCGGGGTCCTGTCCAGTAATTGACCTGGCCGGTTTCGAGAATCTCTTTGAGTTCGTCCAGAACCCCCAGGTCAAACTGCGGCCAAGGTGGTATCTCCTTCTCCCAGATCGGCTTTCCACCCTTGATAGCGAGTTGATCGACTTGTGTACTCATCGTAAACCTCCCACGAAAGGCTCCCCTACAATTGCGGAATTTCGATTGTCCTACCTTCAACCGCTGAACGGTAGGCCGACTCCAGAACGTTTAGATTCCATAAAGCGTGCCGGCCAGACAAACCAAACTCAGTTCCGCTCAGAACAGATCGAGAGAAGTCCTCGATGATCTCTCGATACGGTTCTTTTCCTCCAACCGGACCGATTGGTAACCTCCGGTGGAGCGATCTTGAGCGGCCTGGTACCCGGCATCCTGATCCTCAATCAAGAGACGTAGTTCACCCCCGCCACTCTGTCCGATGGAGTACCTGCCCCGAACACAGCCTCTCGAGCCGTAGGCTTCTAGCACGTTTTCACTGGCAGCGTCGGGGATATTGAAATGTGCATCGACAATTCCGAAGGCACCACTTTCGAAACGGAGGGTAATCAGAGAAGTGTCTTCGACTTCATAGCTATGGACTAAACGCGCGTGATGACAGTGAACATGAGTCGCCCTTCCGAAGATCATTTCAAGAAGATCGACGCAGTGTGAGGCCAGATCCATTATGGCGCCGCCGCCAGCTCTCTTTTTGATCTGCCTCCAGGCACCTTCAATCGGGGGATACCAGCAGGTAAGCTGGGCACGTCCCATCACCGGGGCACCCAGGTGACCATCCTGAACCAGCCGTGCCACTTCCCGGTTATAGACGTTGTAGCGCATCATGTAGTCACAACCGAGGCGCACACCGGCTTTCTCAGCTTCCTCCACAATACGTCGGCCCTCCTCAACCGTAAGCGCCAACGGTTTCTCACACAGAATATGCTTGCCGGCTCGTGCTGCCTTTAGACACTGGTCCAAGTGCAGGT
>DATGOF010000146.1:0-2891 GCA_035306285.1 Acidobacteriota bacterium
ATAGTCCTTGAATTCTCCTTGCCCTCTAGATCCACGCCATACGCGAAAAGTAAAATCGGCCATTAACCCATTTCCTCGATGATTTTTCTTAATTCTTCCGTCATATCCGGAATTCGCTCCTGACGCACCCGCATCTGGTTATCAGGCGCCTTGGAGAGCACCGTATTCACCTGGCTGAACGACGGATCCTTCTCCGGATAATCGGCACGATAGTGGGCTCCCCGGCTTTCCGTTCTCTCAAGCGCGGACCGCACGATAGCTTCCGAAACGATCAGCAGATTGTCCATCTCCAGTAGCGCGTGCCAACCCGGGTTGAATTCGCGATTGCCGCCAATGGTGACCTCATCGAGACGCCTTTTGAGCTGGAAGATCTGCTGCAGCGTATCTTTCAACTCGTCCTCGGTCCGCAAGATCCCAGCCTGCTTCTGCATTAATTTCTGTAGTTCCTCCTGCATTTGAAACGGATTCTCTTCTCCTCTGTCTGCTTCGAACGGGCGCAGAATTCTGCGGCTGCAGCTTTCCACTTCCGCCGGATCAACTTCCAAAAGGCTATGCTGGGTGGCAAAGAGAGCGGCAAAATGGCCCGCTCTCTTCCCAAAAACGAGCAGATCAGAAAGTGAATTGCCTCCCAGGCGATTTGCCCCGTGCAGCCCGGCGCTACATTCGCCCGCTGCAAATAAACCGGGCACACTGGACATCTGCGTCTCGGCATCGACCCTTACCCCACCCATTACATAATGAGTCGTCGGGCCCACTTCCATCGGTTCTCGAGTAATATCCAGGTTAGCCAGCTCTTTGAACTGGTGATACATGGCGGGAAGCTTGCGCTTGATGTGGTTTTCAGCATCCGGCAATTTCTCTTTGATCCAGGCAATATCGAGATAGACACCACCGTGAGGAGAACCTCGTCCCCCCCGAACCTCTCGGACGATGCATCGAGCAACATGATCCCGCGTCAATAGCTCAGGAGGCCTTCTGGCATCCGGATCTCCCTGCGTATAGCGCCAGCCTTCCTCAGGATTATCGGCCGTTTGAGCCCTGTAAGCCTCGGGAATGTCATCGAACATGAAGCGCTTCTGCTGTTTATTCAGCAGGATACCGCCCTCACCCCTGACCCCTTCGGTAACCAGAATTCCACGCACACCGGGCGGCCAAACCATCCCGGTAGGGTGGAACTGGACGAACTCCATGTCGATCAACTCGGCTCCTGCCTTGTAGGCCAGCGCATGGCCGTCACCCGTGTATTCCCAGCTATTACTGGTGATTTCGTAAGCCTTTCCGATCCCGCCCGTGGCCAGAATCACGGCTTTGGTCTGAAAAAGGTAAACGCGACCCTTTTCTCGGTCATAGCCCAGAGCGCCAGCTATGCGACCGTCGCGCTTCAACAGATCTGTGATGGTCAACTCCATGAAGAAGTCGATACCCTGGTGGATCCCGTGGTCTTGTAGGGTTCGTATCATTTCCAGCCCAGTACGATCACCGACATGGGCGAGCCGGGGATATTTGTGGCCTCCAAAATTACGCTGCAAAATCTGCCCATCGGCCGTGCGATCAAACAGGGCTCCCCAGGCTTCCAGCTCTCTAACGCACGCAGGTGCTTCCCTGGCATGCAGCTCAGCCATCCGCCAGTTATTCAGATACTGACCTCCGCGCATGGTGTCAGCGAAATGCACCTTCCAGTCATCACGCTGATCTACGGTGGCCAGTGCGGCTGCGATGCCTCCTTCTGCCATAACGGTATGGGCTTTTCCCAATAACGACTTACTAACGACAGCAACTCCTGCACCGGCTTGGGAGGCTTCAATTGCTGCGCGCAGGCCAGCTCCACCGGCCCCAATCACCAGAATGTCATATTCATGCAGTCGCGGCTGCACCATCTAAAACAGCCTCCAGTCACTCCAGAGGCCCATTGAGCAAAGTCGCACGTAAATATCCGCAAAAGCAACCCAGACAAGACTAAACCATGCCCAGAGCATGTGCTTTCGATTCAAGCAGGAGACGCATCGATAGCTTGTGAACTGGAGTGGTGATTGAGAAAGGATGTCTCGGTAGCCGCCGATCAGATGTCGGAGTGAATGACAGCCCAGCGTATAGCCTCCGAGCAAAAAGACGTTGATGGCAAGCACCAGAGTGCCGATTCCGATTCCAAAAGACGCCTCACCCGTTGTGGGATCTTCAAACCAGAGAGCCTTCCATACATCGTACGAGAGTATCACCAGGAACAGGAGAGCCAAATACAGAAAGAAACGATGGATGTTCTGCAATATCAAAGGAAAAGAAGCCTCTCCTCGATATCCTTTTCTGGGCTCTCCGACAGCGCAGGCCGGAGGATCGGCCCAGAAGGATTTATAGTAGGCTCCTCGATAGTAATAGCAGGTCAGGCGGAAGCCTCCCGGCGCCCAGAGAATCAAGAAAGCTGGAGAAAAGGGCAACCAGCCAGGCCACCAGGCGGGCCTTGGTCCCAACAGGCTGTGGCTACTGTCACCGAACAGTTCCGGTGAGTAAAAGGGTGACAGGTACGGACCGTATGTATAGTGCTCTCCCTGAAAGGCGGCCCAAGTGGAATAGACGATAAAAGCAAAAAGGCCAAGAAAAACCAGCGCCGGCTGCAACCACCATGTGTCGCTTCGCCGAGTCTCACCGAATTTTCGTCTTCGCCCGGCAACTTCGAGCTCGAGGGATCGCATTCTGCCCTCCCAGGCAGTCAGATCAATTGGGAACAGGACTTGAGTTATAGACGATCTTAAGCGACGCTCTTCTCCGATTGCAAGATTCGCCTCCTGACCCTCGCAAGAATGTTCGTCTGTGGCGTAGGCTGTCGTAGTCCCCGCGAAAACCTTTCCGAACCCGTGCTTTTACGATTGCGCAGAAAGGTGGGGTTCCGATGTTCG
>DATGOF010000147.1:0-3299 GCA_035306285.1 Acidobacteriota bacterium
GACATCCCGCGCAATGCCGCACAAGCCGATCACCTTTCCCTGCGGATCGCGCACCGGCACCTTGACCATGTTCAGTACGAGTGATCGACTTTCCAAATCGGCGACAATTTCCTCCTGAAAAACCTGGCCTTCCCCGATAACTTTAGAATCTCCCTGGGCCAGTTGGTTCCTGAGTGTCGGCTCGAAAAGTTCCTCATCGGTGAGTCTGAGGAATTCCGATTCAGGTATTTGGAACAGTGTTTCCATAGCCGGATTGACAAGAAGATAACGGCCTTTTCTGTTCTTCAGGAAGATCGCGTCGGTCGCCGTTTCGAAAATCGTTCGAAAACGTTCTTCGCTCTCTTTCAAGGCTGCTTCGGAGCGATGGTAAAGCTCGATTTGCCGCTGAAGATCTTGATTGACTTCCCGTACTTCCTGTGTTCGCGCCTGGACGAGCGCTTCGAGATCTTGCCGATGCTGTTGCAGTTCTCTTTCTGTCTTCTCGCGTTCCTTGATTTCGGCTCGCAAGCGTTCATTCAAATCCTCGGCCAAGTCCCTGGCTCTGGCCATCCGCTTGACCAGTCGTCGATTTCGGAGCCTACTGAGATATGTGTCGCGCAACATCCGGTGAACCCGAAGGCAAAAGACGGCCATTACGATGGTGAATATGAGAAGCAGTGCTCCCATCGCCTGCGCGATACGAGCTCCCGTACTCAGAAAGACGACCGAAAGAGGAAGTACGACCGGAGGAGCGTAGAGAGTAAAGGCAAGAGGAAAATGAGCAAGTATGGCGGCTGCTCCAGCCACCATACCTCCAAGGATGAAGACCAGGAAAACCTGGTGGGCTATTTGGTCCTGAGGAAAAAGGAAAACCCCCGCTGCGCCCCATACGATCGCCGAAAGGAGTATCACCCCGTAGAATTGGTAAATCCACGGTCGAGTTTGGTCGACAGAAACGTCCGCTTGTCGATACAACATCCAGTTGATGAAGCGGATACCCATAACCAGAGACAGGCTGGCATACCAGAGCAGTAGTGTAGGGGTCGGAACGACAGCCCACAGCGCCGCAACCAGAATGATCCCGTTGACCAGGCTGGCTACTATCCCAACCGGAGTCTGTGAGTAGGCCTGTTTTGTGAATAGCAAGCGAAGTTGCCTTGCTTCTTTCTGACCTCGCTTAGTTCCCAAAAGGCACCGACCTTAAGTCACGGCGACGATGACGCACGTCGCTCTTAGGCTATCGTACTATGGATTGACAACCTACCCATTCCCGACTCAGGACGGGATAGCTAAGTATACCATTCCGGTCGACAATTGAATGTCGACAATTTGAAAAGGAGGGGAGGCAGTGATTGACGAGGCAGGTCAGGTTGGAACCAGGGCAGGGAAGTTTACTCCCCTGCCCAGACCGAATTAGAGAGCATCTATTTTTGGTACCACTGGTAATTGATGTCGATGTAATTTTGCCACTGCTCCGGAACTTCATCCTCCGGAAAAATCGCTTCCACCGGACACTCTGGAACACAGGCGCCGCAGTCGATGCACTCTTCCGGATCAATATAGAGCTGTGGTTCCGACTCGAATTCAGGCTCATCTTTGCGTGGATGGATGCAATCTACAGGGCACGCATCCACACAAGCCGTATCCTTCGTTCCTATGCACGGTTCAGTGATAATGAAAGTCATTTCGCTCCTCCAATAACGATAAGCTGAGCATGAGGGTGAAGACAATTGTGAAGGACTTTCACGGTCTCACCGTCAGACCACTTTATATAATTTATACTATAGAAAGTCTACCTCAAATGATCATTCAGAGAAAGATAATAAAAAAACGCGTGTCTTGCCAGATCATCTTTGCTGGCCTTGTCCAAGTGAAGGTCCGTGATCACTGGTCTTGAGGATAGGCCTCTACCAGGTAGGAGCAGAAGTCATCTTTCTGCAGGATATAGTGCTGTCGGCTCACCCGAGCCTCGAGAAACTCTGAGATGAAATCTTGTTCGCTGACACACATTTGGGGAAACCTTTTGGCAACCTGGTGAACTGCGCAGTTCATCAACCGGATGAGATAACGATCAGGTCCCACTTTTTCCCACTCCGCCATGTAACCGTCTTCGTTCATCAGACGAGTCACTTCATGGACCTTTGCTTCCAGTGTTTTCCCGCACACTCTTTCCTGTGCCCTGCGTAGACGTTCCTGCTTCCGGATCTCCAGGAGATGGTCGATCTTAGATTTCCCGTCTTCAGCCCGAATCGTAACCAGCAGATCGATTGCCAGGTTGGCGTAATCTCGCTCGAAGCATTCGTGCCCCTTTTCGGTCAGATAGTAGGCCATCGAGGGACGCCCCGTGTTCTGCTTCACTTTTCGGGAGTAGATAAGCTCATCCCCTTCCAGCAAGTTCAGCTGACGGTGAACCGCCATAGGGGAAAGGGACAAACGACGGCAAAGATCCTTTACCGTCAACCCTCCACCCGCTCGTTTGAGGGTTTCTAAAAGGCGATAATAGGTTGAGTCGGAGTGACGTGCCATACCGTTATCCAATAGTCCTTTATTTTATAAACAAAAAGTATAAAAAGTAAATGGAATCGTGTGCGATTCCGTTGCGGGACCCAGAGCTTCTTGTCTCTGCAGCACTAAGGCTGCCGAATCCCAGAGGAGGGAACCATTGATGATTCGGCTCCTAAAAGGGACTTGAAACAATTCGGTTTGTGGAGAAGGTGGGGGATTCGCTAAGCTTATGGGAATTTGATGGCTAATGGATCATTTCGAACCGAAAAACAATCCTGGCTGCTCCGAGTCGTTGACGAGACGGGCCGGCTGATTCTCGATTTTTTTGCCTGGGTGGGAGGTCTGTTCCTGTTTGCAGTCAAGAGTATTCCAGAGGCTTTCCGTCCGCCCTTTGAGTTGGGGGAACTCACCCGGCAACTCTATCAGGTGGGTTGGAGATCTGTTCCCTTGATTGCTGCATCGGGAATTGCTGTTGGGGCGGTTATGTCAATGCATACCCGGGCGTCACTCGAACGCTTCGGTGCGGAAGCGATGATCCCGGCTGGTCTGGCTATCGCTCTTTTTCGGGAAACCGGGCCCCTGGTCACGGGTCTTCTTCTCTCAGGGCGTGTAGGGGCATCGATCGGTGCGGAGCTGGGAGCGATGCGAATTAGCGAACAGATCGATGCTCTCGAATCGCTCGCCGTCGATTCATTCAAGTACTTGGTCGTGACGCGAATCGCGGCCTGTGTTCTAGCTTTACCGATCCTGACGACGATTATGAATTTCACCGGGTTGGTGGGAGGATTCATTGCCGAGAATATTGTGAGTGGTAT
>DATGOF010000148.1:0-2101 GCA_035306285.1 Acidobacteriota bacterium
AAGCTAATCTCGGCGAATAACAACGACGCTCAGGCTCTGTACTTGAAGGGACGCATTCATTCTCAACGGAACGAACTCGACCAGGCATTGGAAACTCTCGATCATTCAATCCAGTTCGCTCCAGGCTTCATACCTTCGCAGGTGGCGCGTGCCGAAGTGCTGATGAAACAGTACAACTTCAGCGAGGCCGAGAAAGCTCTAAGGTTGGTTCTGCAACTCGATTCCAATCAAGTGGCCGCCCGTGCCGGTCTCGCCAAAGTCCTTGCCATGACCGGGAAGACGGAAGACGCCCTGGCCGAGGCGAAGCAGGTGTTGGATGAAGATCCGAATAACCTGGATGCCCTGATCGCAAGAGCGGAAAGCCTGCTGAAAACCCGCCAGACAGCGGCTGCTCGTCAGGACTTTGAAAGGTTGAATGAGAAACAGCCGGGCAATCCCTATGTTCTTCATCGGCTGGGCGCAGTCGCCTCTCAGGATGGACGAAACGGCGAGGCTATCCAGTATTTCAGGGAAACCCTTAATCGGGCTCCCGACATGGCTGATGCTCTGAACGACCTGCTGGCTCTCCATGTTTCTCAAGGCCAAATCCAGCAGGCACTCCAGGATCTTGATCGCTACGAGTCGCAAGCTCAACGGAAAGATCTTTACGCGCTTTTCCGTGGACGGCTTTACTTGAGTCAGAAGGACTTTAGCCGGGCCGAGGCCTCTTTTCGGCAAGCCACCTCGAGCAACCCGGACAACTACCAGGGATACATTTTCCTCAGCCAGGTGAAGCTGCTACAGCAGAATCCTCAGGAGGCCATCCGCGAGGTCGATCAGCTCATCGAGCAGCGGCCTGACTTTGCACCGGGCTACATGATGAAAGCTTATCTGCAGGATGTTGCCGGCGACAAGTCAGGAGCGATTGAGAATTACCGCAAGACGCTCGAGTTAGCTCCCCAGAATCCAGTCGCAGCGAATAATCTGGCCTGGATTTACTGCGAGCGAGGCGAAAACCTGGAAGAAGCCCGCAGTCTGGCCCAGGAGGCACGGCGGAAGGATCCTAATAATCCTCACTATGCCGACACGCTGGGATGGATTTACTACAAGCTGGGCAACTACACGCTGGCGGTAGACCAGTTCCTCTTCTCCGTCAATGAAGGACAACCCGGTGCCGGCAATTTTTATCGCCTGGGTATGGCCTATTACAAGAAGGGGGATAGCTCTCTGGCCCGGCAGACGCTGGAGAAGGCGCTCTCGATCGATTCCTCTTTCGAGGGAGCTGAGGAAGCCCGCCAGGTGCTGGCGGAGCTGCGGTAGCTCCCGGGGATTCACCGCGGGTCGCTGAGAACACAGAGTATCCCCTCGAAAAACGTGAAGGGGTGCGGTTTGCACCCCTCGCACATCCGCCGTAGCTTGTGGCTCACCTTCCCTAGAGTGTTAACAATGCCGACATAATGTCGTAGTTGTTTACAAATTGCGTCGAGACCCCTTACAAGGCTATTTGAACGAGCCATGTAAACCGTTTTATATCAATTATTTATGATTTCATTGAGAAACTGCCTTGAATGGCACGACTTTTGCTTATTGAACCGTAGCCCCTGTATGAAGATGGTTTTTCTTTAAGACTGAGGAGATTGACTGATGAAACTTCGACTTCTGTACTTATTCGCGGCGCTGTTCATCGCCACGACTCCAGCACTCGCGGACCCGGTCACACTCGACCTGGCGACGATCGATACATTTGAACAGCTGTTTTCCAATCCGAGCGCGACGTTCGACAGAATCGAATCCACTGCCTTCGGAACTCCGTTTACTCGTTTTGTCAATACCTTCGAGCCCGTTACCGGTGCCGGCGAAGCCTGGATCGGCCTCGACGGTCTGAGCCTGGACTGGTCGAGCTTTGATTCTCTCCAGCTGTGGGTTAGGAATGACAACGAAAGCGACTGGGAGTTCCAGCTCGTCGTCAAGGATTCGGCGAACACCGAAGCGCTTTCATCGCTTGTTGTATTGAGTCCCGGACAGTCCACGGTGTTGAGCCTTAACCTGGACGGTGGCCTGAATAAATCTGATATCAACCAGGTGCTAATCCGACTTACGGGAGACCTGCCACGTGACGGGG
>DATGOF010000149.1:0-5691 GCA_035306285.1 Acidobacteriota bacterium
ATTCTGCTCGACGACATAGACTCTTTCGCATTGATCGACGAAATCCTTCAGCTCACTCGGCAAGGGAAGCGCGCGAATGCGAAAGTAATGCGTTGCGAGGCCATATTCTTGAGACAGCTGGTCCTGACACTCTTCTATGGCAGCATCTGTCGAACCGTATGCTATGATCCCGATCCTGGCCTGCTCTGCAAATCGAATCTCAGGTCGGGGCACCATTTTTCTCGCCGTCTCATGCTTCCGTGCCAGGCGATCCATCAGTCCTTGATAATCTTCAGGGCGCTCGGAATAGCGGGCCTTGTCATTGTGGCCGCTTCCACGAGTGAAATACGCCGCCAGCGGGTGTCGTGTACCCGGTAGTGTACGGTAAGGAACGCCATCGCCATCAACATCGCGGTAACGCGCGAACTCGCCGATCGTTTCGAGATCTTCGGCACTCAACACTTTCCCTCGGTTCAGCGGCCGGGTCGGATAATCGAACGGTTCGGTCATCCAGTTGTTCATTCCCAGGTCGAGGTCGCTGGCGACGAAAACCGGCTGCTGAAAAAACTCGGCCAGGTCGAATGCATCCATAGCCATTTCGAAACATTCCTTCATGTTGGCGGGAAAGAGGACAATATGCCGGGTATCGCCGTGCGACAATGTGTACAGCGACAATACGTCCCCCTGAGAAGTCCGCGTCGGTAATCCCGTGCTGGGTCCCACCCGCTGGACATCGAAAACGACGCAGGGAATCTCGGCAAAATAAGCGAGGCCTGCGAACTCAGCCATCAACGATATGCCGGGGCCGGAGGTCGTGGTCATCGAGCGAGCACCGGCCCAGCCGGCTCCGATCGCCATTCCGATCGCCGCCAATTCGTCCTCTGCCTGAACCACCGCAAAGCTGGCCTTGCCGGTTTCCTTGTCCATGCGGAAGCGCTGAAGGTAATCAGTCAGAGTCTCCCCCAGACTGCTGGAGGGTGTGATCGGATACCAGGTAACCACCGAGACACCCCCAAAGACACAGCCCAGAGCAGCCGCCGAATTTCCGTCGATCATTACTTTGTTCTTATTCGCTTCCATCCGCTCAAGCCGGAAGGGATCCCTCTTGGAAAGGTTCTCACGGGCATACTCTGCTCCGAGGTGGGCCGCTTTGATGTTGAGATCGATTGCCTTTTTCTTTGTCTTGAACCAATGAGCGATTGCCGCCTCAACTTCAGGCATCTCTATTGAAAGCAGGTCGGCAGCCGTGCCAACATAGATCATGTTGGCTATCAACTTGCGCAGGCGATTATCGTCCACAACCTGTGCGGCAAGCTCGGAAAAAGGTACCGGATAGAAGATCAGGTCATCCCTGAGTTTAGCGAGGTTAAGCTTTTCCTCGTAGATCACGACACGGCCGGGATCAAGCATCTCCACATCTTCTCGAGCCGTTTCCATGTTCATGGCTATGAGGATGTCGATCTCCTTCTTTCTTGCCACATAACCGCGTTTGTTGGCCCGAATCGTAAACCAAGTAGGCAGGCCGGCGATGTTGGAGGGAAATAAATTCTTCCCGCTGACCGGGATACCCATGCGAAAGATCGAGCGCATCAAAACATTATTGGAAGATTGGCTTCCCGATCCATTCACCGTTGCAACTTGGATACTAAAGTCATTAACCACTTCAAGCGGCGGTTCAAGCTCTTGGGACTGGGGCTGGTACTGTACGGTCTTCACTCTTTTCTCCTAGGAGTTATCGACGCCGTCCTTAATAGCACGGCCTTGTGTCTATTTCTAGTGCGCGGAGGTAAGCCTTGTGGATGTATAGGACCATGGAAAGTTCACTGAGATCTCAGACGTCCGCGTTATTCTAGCAAAAAGACTTGACTTCTTTCAAAACCGGCAGGTCTGGAACGGCTCACTTCTTTTTTCGTGAGATGGACTTCGCCTGAGTAAAAAGAAGTAGATAGTCTGGGCCACCTGCCTTGGAATCCGTTCCGCTCATGTTAAATCCACCGAAAGGATGGACACCCACAAGCGCCCCGGTACATTTTCTATTTATATAAAGATTCCCCACATGAAATTCGTCTTTGGCACGACGGATCCTGGCTTCATTCCTGCTATACAGAGCCCCAGTCAGTCCGTACTGCGTCCCATTGGCAATCTGCAGCGCCTCGCTGAAATCGCGCGCCCCAATGACACTCAGGACCGGGCCGAAGATCTCCTCCTGGGCAATGATAGCTTTCGGATCGACGTCTACAAAGACTGTCGGATCAATGAAATAGCCTGCCGGATCGCCGGCCTTACCACCGGTCACCAAACGTCCCTCAGAGCGGCCGGTTTCGATGTAGCGGAGAATCGACTCATGAGCCCGCCGGTTGATCACCGGCCCGAAGTTGACATCAGCGGAATCCAGATCTCCCGCGCGAACAAGCTCCGGAATCCTCTCCAACAGACGCTCAATAAACAGGTCATATACGGGCTCAAGAACGATTGCTCGCGAACCGGCAGAACACTTCTGCCCCTGATAGCCGAATGCAGAAACAATCACTCCGCTAACCGCTTCATCAAGATCGCAGTCCTCGTCGACAATGACCGCATTTTTCCCGCCCATTTCTGCGATGACTCGCTTGAGCCAGATCTGACCAGGCTGAACTCGAGCTGCCCGTTCATAAATTCGTGTACCCACTTCCCTGGAACCGGTGAATGCGATGAAACGGATGCGAGGATCCGCCACCAGTGGGTCACCGATCTCGCTCCCGGATCCTGTTACAAACTGAACGACCCCGTTCGGCAGTTCAGCCTCCTCGAGAATTCGGAAAAACTGGGCTGCGATGGTTGGCGAATCACTCGAGGGCTTCAGCACGACTGTGTTGCCTGCCACAATCGAAGCAATCGTCATACCGGTTAGAATCGCCAGTGGGAAGTTCCAGGGTGGAATAACGGCTCCGACACCCAGAGGTATATAACGGAGCTCGGGATCTTCGTCCTCGATCGGTGGCAAAGGAGCCGGCTCTGCCAGTTGCAACATCTGACGTGCGTAGTACTCGCAAAAATCAATTGCCTCGGCGACGTCTGCATCTGCCTCAGCCCAGGGCTTTCCGACTTCTATCGTCATCCATGCGGCGAGCTCTAGGCGACGCTCCTTTATCAGCTGTGAAATTCGCAAGACAGCACGGACTCTTTCTTTGACTGGTTCCCTGCTCCATCTTTGGTAGGTTTCTACAGCTGAAGCAATGGCCTGGTCTAAAAGCTCGGGTGTCGACTGCTGAAAGACTCCTACCACTTCATCTTTTCGGGCTGGATTGAAGGATTGGAATTTGGTTTCGCAGTATTTCGTTTCGCCCCCAATGACAATCGGGTACTCTCGGCCCAGCCGTTCCCGGACACCGGCCAGCGCCTCCTTCATCTTCTGATTGTTTTCATCCCGTGTGAAATCGATCAGGGGACAGTTTCTGAAATCCGCAAGTTCAAATACAACACTTCCAGGCTGAGTTCCCGAAGCAGTCATGCTTGCATCACCTCATTTCGCCATCATTTGCTGCCCAACACTTCAGTTTGCCAGACCGTCTGCATTCCATTTTCCCCAATTACTCCGATGACTTCCAGAGACTACCGCCGGCCATGCCCTAATCGGGACCGATAGTGACTGGCCAATTCGCCAATAAAGTGCGACCAAGTTCGACCTGAATTTGTCGAGCCAACCACCGGTCCAGCGTGCTTCTCCGTGATTCCCGGTGGCGGACTGCGCATCGTTATACAACTTCTCGAGCATCCCCTAGGAGTAATGCCGAATACGAAGAATCATCGAGTTATGGCGTGCGATGATCCTACGCCTTTCAGGATGCTATGCCGGTTCCGTCAAAACCCGGTTTGAGAAATGCGGGTTAAAATGCCCTTTGCCAATGACAACGATCAAGCGAGGAGATATCCATTTCGTATTTGTGCGCCCGCAATTTGCCGCCAATCTGGGATCCTCTGTTCGCGTAATGAAGAACATGGGCTTTGAGAATTTAATTCTCATTCGACCGGAGTGCGAAGTCGGCGTGGAAGCCCGCAGCCTCGCGATGAGAGGGGCCGATATTCTGGACCGGGCTCGCTTCCTCCCTTCTCTTGAGGATGCAGCGAAAGAGCTGGATATCTTGATTGGAACAACGGGCAGGTTTCACGGAACAGGAAGTCGCATGGTCTCGAGCAGACAACTGGCTCGAGAACTTCTGTCCGGGTTAACAGCCTCTAAGGTAGGGATTGTAATGGGATCCGAAGACAACGGACTCCGACGGGAGGAGCTCCGACTCTGTCAATGGCTCGTAGAGATTCCTGTGGGATCTGACTACTCGATTATCAATCTGGCCCAGGCCACTGCCATTATTGCTTACGAGTTAAATCAAGCGTTTCTCGAGGGACCCCGCCACACGGCTCTAAATCTCGCTGATTCAGGTCAGGTTGATTCGCTGATGAAACAGGCGGAGGATACTTTGAGGCGACTGAACCTCCCCCGTCGCATCTCGATAAACCGCCTGATGCTACGCCTCCGAAAGATAGCTTCTCGAGCCCAACTGGAACGTGAAGATGTAAACATGCTGCACGGGTTGATCAGTCAGTTGGGAAAAGCAGGCCACAAGAAAGAGAAATAAGCTCGTCGCCCCCTAACGTTGCTCGGATGTTCACTACACCGGGCAGGTTCTGCTTAAACCACCATCTGGTCGGTTCTCGATTGCTTGAAGGATTTGTGGGTGGGCGATTTGAGTACGCGAGAAACTAGAACTCCGGGGCCAGCGATGCCACTGGAGCTAAGACTCCCGGCTGGTGTAATGACGTGCGGCGCCGACAACCGGCTGCCCCAAGAGGTTGGGCTGGTTCGAATCAGTTGCCTTGACTCGAATGACATCCATAAAGGACGAGACCGAAAAGACTGCGTTTCCAATGCCGGCCTCACCATATCCTGGAGGAGGCTGCAACCGGTACCGCTCGTGAATGTCTCTCCAGGTTCTGAGGAGGGCAACATGGTACTCCAGCGGGGCGCCCGAGCCGTTTCCTTCACCCAGCACACTCAGGGGCTCCGGACACCAGGTTGTGAATCGGGGAATCACACCATGAGACATGAAGAAATCCAGGCCCGCCGCCGTTGACTCGATTGCCGCTTCTACAGACTCAAAACCATGAGGCTGGGCCATTTCAATTCCCGCTACAAAATTAGGTATCACATATTCTGGACCGAATATCCTGGCCGCATCCAGGATTCGGCGGATCCATTCGTCACGTCCTACATAACGATTCTTACCCGCGCAGATGATCTCGAAAAGCCGAGGATCCCAGACTTCATAGTTGGGATGGTAGATCTGAACTCCGACGTCCTTGAAGCGCTGCACATCCTCTCGAGGAAGCGCCTGAACGACCAGCTTGGAGATCCAGCGCCCGGGAAATTGCCTTTCGATGGCCTCAGGATAACGGGCGTAGAACTCGCTTTCGGTTAGTCCCAAGAGCTTTGACGTGATGCTCCCCCCGGTCACGGTATACGCTTGACTGGTCTTGTTCGTGTCCGTTTCGTTGATGATCTCGAGCGCTTCCAGGATCTCCTCGACTGACTTGACTGCTGTATAGGAGCGGCCGCTGTCCTTTTGTTGGCGGTAGTTTTCGTTGATATCGCAGAACTGACACTCTTCGTCTCTCCCGAAATACTGGCAGAGCCGAAAAACTGTCAGGTAAAGCAAGTATCCCCATTCAATCGTC
>DATGOF010000150.1:0-10608 GCA_035306285.1 Acidobacteriota bacterium
GAGGCCGACCGCAGGAAGGCTCTGATTCTTCTCTCCGACGGCCAGGACCTGAACAGCAAAATGAAGCTGGTAGATGCGCTGGAAATGGCTCACACCGCCCACCTTGCAATTTATGCCATCGGCACCAGTCGCTTCTCGGCAAGTCCTGAGAAGAGGGGGGAAGATCTACTGACCAGGTTGGCTGAGGAGACTGGAGGACGGGCTTTCTTTCCTTATTCTGTCGAGCGCCTCGAGTCCAGCTTTGATTTAATTAACCAGGAGCTTCGTAGTCAGTACAGCATCACATACGTGCCGGAGACTAGAAAAGCTGACGGGCAGTTCCGGAAAATTGAAGTGAAAGTTCGTGATGACAAGGGGCTGACCGTTCGCCATCGACATGGATACTACGCGGCTTCCCCGGAGACCGCCATGAAGCGCTAGTTTAGCCAGCCGACAGTGTCTATTCCGGAACCCTGCGAAATTCCATCTTGATCTGCTGTTGCAAAAGCTCGAGGGCCTCTTCCTCGCTCTTCCCGAGGGCGGAAAATGGCCTGACTCGAACAAAGATTCCTTCGCGAGGGGCCCGTGCGGAAGCCAGAACAAAAGTGCCCGCCTTTTCGATTGTTATCGTAAATTTGACTCCCTTGTGTTCCCAATCCATAAGCACTTGAGTATACCAGACAGACTTTATTGCTACCTTCCCACTACCGGTAGCCGTCTTTGCGGTCCTTTCCGGGGACCCGAAGGTAATTCTCGATCACGCTCTTATCGGTGAATCTTGCGGTCCTCCTCCATCAACACGGTGCCGTAATCGATTCCGGCCAGGCTGAAGGCATTGACTGTGTTGCCTTTGACTTCTACTCGCGCTCCCCTGGAAGGAACCCCTCTCTGGCTGATCACAAAGATCTTCCCGGTCGCGTCCTCTAACTCGTAGATCCCATAATTAAGAACACTCATTTGTTGAGTTACTCGACCACCAATTCGAGCCGTTTTATTTTCGTATCGATACGGGTCACTCTTAACTTCTTCAATGGTATCGAGGTCACATCCGATTAGAAACAGTGCAAAAAAGCTCAAAGCTATGAAGCGAATTATGGAACCTATCGTGTTCATTTGAAACCTCCTCAGTTGCTTCCTGCAGTTATTGGCGCACCGCAGGTATCCCACTCCGCCCTTCGTACAACACCAAAACTCCCCGGCCAGTCGGACATCGACAGCTGGCGCTTTCACGGTCATCTACCAACTGAATTCCTGAGCCTCGTCCTCTCTATTTGACCATTTTGCTCATCGATAGGATCGATTCAAAGCTCTGTTCAGGTTATACGCTGCGCTGATCAAGCTGAGATGCGTAAACGCCTGTGGGAAATTTCCCAGAGCTTCTCCGTGATGGCCTATTTCCTCAGAATACAAGCCCAGATGGTTGGCATAACCCAGCATCTTCTCAAAAAGGAGGCGGGCTTCATCGATCCTTCCGGCGCGCGTCAGACACTCCACCAGCCAGAAGGTACACATCGAGAAAGTCCCCTCAGTACCCGTCAGGCCATCATGTGAGATCTCGGGATCGTAACGATACACAAGACTGTCGGTCGTCAGGTGCGCCAGTGTGTTGTCAATCGTCGAAAGCATCCGAGGGTCAGTTGGTGAAATGAACTTCACCAGCGGCATAAGCAGATTGGCAGCATCCAGGGCATCGGAGTCGTAGTGCTGGCGAAAGGCCTTCCTCTCTTCATTCCAGCCAAGCTGCATGATTTGATCGTAGATGCAATCCCGCTGCTCCATCCAGCTGATCCGGTGGCCGGGCAGACTGTATTTCAGGCATAATCGACTGGCGCGGTCGAGTGCCACCCAGCACATCAGGCGTGAAAAAACAAAATTCTTTTTTCCGCCGCGCGTCTCCCAAATCCCCTCGTCCGGTTGATCCCAGTTGTTGGCGACCCAGTTGACAAGGCGCCTGCAGTGGGTCCAGAGATCATACGATAGGGGCGTAACGTACTTGTTGTAGAGATAGATGGAGTCGAGCAACTCTCCATAGATATCCAGCTGCAGTTGATCATAAGCTTGATTCCCGAGTCTGACGGGTCGTGAGTTCTTGTACCCCTTCAAATGGTCAAGATGCGTTTCCTCTAGTTCATGCCGGCCGTCGATTCCGTACATCAAGTGGAGAGGGACCCGGGCTCCCGTATTCACTTCCGCCATGCGCTCTGAAAGAAACTCCATGAATGCCCTGGCTTCCCCGGTAAAGCCAACGCGCATCAATCCGTAAAGGGTAAAGGCAGAATCGCGGACCCAGGCGTACCGGTAATCCCAGTTACGAACCCCACCGATCTTCTCTGGCAGTCCCATGGTTGGCGCGGCCACGATTGCACCGGTCGGCTGATAGGTCAGCAACTTCAAGGTGACACAGGATCGACGAACGGCGGAGTCCCAGCGCTCATAATAGGTACAGTGAGACATCCAGTCATTCCAGAACTTCAGAGTCGTTTGAAACTGGTCTTCCACATCCAGCCGCGGCCTCAGGGGATCGCTCCGGTCTCCCTCCTCGACAATTGTGAAAACAAAGGCAAGAGATTCTCCTTCCTTCAGTCGAAACGAGGTGGCTACCGCCGGACCATGCACCTTCAAGGGTACCGGGCTTCTGAGACCAAAAACGTGATGGTTTTCAGGGACGAAGAGGGCACCTCTCTCCTCCAGGTGAACGGTATGACCACAACGAGCGTAGTTGAACGCGGGGCGGCAGAACAGCCTGTATTCCACTTCGCCACGCACGCAGCTCACCCATCGAATGATGCGGTGGACATGCTCTTCCTCGTAGGAAATAGGCATGAAGTCGGTGATTTGTCCCAGTCCATTTTCGCAATAAGAGCGCGTGACCAGAATGGCACTGTCGGGTAGATACTGCTGAGTCTGGTTAACCGTACCTTCCGAGACGAGCGAGAAACATCCCCCTTTTTCGTCGTCGAGAATGGCAGCAAATACGCTGGGGGAATCAAAGTTTGGCATGCAACACCAGTCGATGCTGCCGTTGAGTCCAACCAGGGCTGCCGTCCGTAGATTTCCGATAATCCCGTGGTCTTCGATGGGAAGGTACGCCATAGCTGTCGTTCTCCATCTTCAAGTTGGGTCTCGCCCTTCTAACGGTGTTAGCATATCAGCGTGGAAACGAATGATTTCGAAACCGTTGCAACAGCCGACGACATTCCGGTAGGTCAGGGAAAAGTGTACAAGGTGAATGGTCGCGAAATCGCAATCTTTAACGTTGACGGTAGTTTCTACGCGGTTAATAACGTGTGCCCTCACAGGGGCGGTCCAATTGGTGAAGGCAGGTTGGAACAGTCGATCGTCACTTGTCCCTGGCATGACTGGTCGTTTGATGTTTGCTCGGGAAAATCAACCTATAATCCCAAAGTTTGTTTAGAGCGGTTCGCTGTGCGCGTCATAGACGGTAAGATCCAGGTGAGCACGTCGCGTCTTTAGCTTCCCTTTGTTTTTCAATTAGAGATCGAGGATCGAGTAGAGGTCGAGGATCGAGTGCTCGTTCATACAGATGCAAGTTGCTGATCGCGACCATTGTCGTCCACAGGTCAACGCAGCTTTCGCACAGGCTGTTAGCTGAGTTGAACCAGTTGATCCCCGGAAGACGATTGTTGATCGGTGCCTTTCATTGATTGATACTGCCGGTCGGCCAAATAGCTGGAACGAACCAATGGCCCGCTCTCTACGTGATCAAAACCGATCGCTTCGCCCACTTCTTTCCAGTACTTGAATTCGTCCGGATGATAGTAACGTGCCACCGGCAGATGCCACTGGGTGGGACGAAGATACTGTCCCAGGGTCAGGATATTCACTCCACACTTTACGAGATCCTCCATAACGCTGCGGATCTCGTCAGGCTCCTCTCCCAATCCCAACATCATGCCGCTTTTAGTGACAAGGGAAGGAGCCACTTCACGCGCTCTTCGGAGTAAACCTAGCGAAACTTCATAAACGCCACCTCCGCGTGCCTTTCGGTACAAGCGGGGAACGGTTTCGATATTGTGATTGAAGATCTCGGGTTGCGCGTCGAGCACAACTCGAAGCGACTCTTCACGACCCTGGAAGTCAGGAACAAGGACTTCGACAATACAATCAGGCCGATGGCGTCGGATTTGCCTTACCGTGGCGGCGAAAATACCGGCTCCTCCATCTTCCAGATCATCTCTGTCCACCGAGGTAATGACAACGTGACTGAGCTGCATTCTTTCGACAGCCTCACCCACGCGGTATGGCTCTGAGAGGTCGAGTTTTCCAGGGCGCCCTTTATTGACCGCGCAATACCGGCAGCCTCGAGTACAAGTGTCTCCAAGAATCATGAAAGTGGCAACTCCATGGGACCAGCACTCGCCCATGTTGGGGCACATGGCTTCCTGGCACACGGTGTTCAGCTCCAGACCCGCCATCAGCTTCTTGAGGCGATGGACTTCTGGGCCGAATGGAGCTTTCACTTTCAACCAGGGAGGATGGCGTCGCTTTGCCGTTTGTTGAGGAGGTGAGTTTTCTGCCATCGCCTAACGTTAACAAATTTCACGAGCTACTGCACCTGCTGCCTTCTCGCTACCTGAGCCCGCCACAGGCGGCTGAAATCTCAAGGAGCTCACCCGGCAAAGTGTGTCATTTGAGCCAGATCAGGGAGCGGGGGAGGACCCCTACTTTTGCTATAATGAGTCGAGTCCGTAATGGCGCGGACCAACTTGATGAGTCCCGGAGCCTGTGGTACAAATCGGGGGTCTTGAGGATCCGTTAGCGCCGGTCACGATCCGAAGTCAGGGCCTCTGCGATAATTGGCCGTACAACTAAATACCGGCGACCGCTCGGGTATAGGAATGGTTACTTACTTCGGCTTCTTCCTGCTATTCGCTTTTGCTCTATTTACAGTTGTCGCGATGGTATACCTTCATCAGCGACTCGGACCGAAGCGAAGCGGCCGAATTCACGATATGCCCTTTGAATCAGGTAATCCTCCGGTCCGGATTGTTCGAGGGCGCTTTGCAGTTAAGTTCTTTCTTGTTGCTATCCTCTTCATTCTTTTTGATATCGAGCTCATATTTCTCTTCCCATGGGCGGTGATCTACCGGGAGCTGGGGCTCTTCGGCTTTGTCGAGATGTTTATCTTCCTGGTGGCGGTAATCTCCGGCCTCTATTACTCCGTCAAGAGAGGAGCTCTGGAATGGAACTAGATTTCACAGGAAGCCCCGGTAACGGCTTCTTCACTACCAAACTTGATCAGGTCATTGGTTGGGCTCGTAAGTATTCGATCTTTCAATATCCCTTCGTAACCGCTTGTTGTGGAATGGAATACATGGCCACGGCCTGCGCCCATTACGATGTTGATCGATTCGGAGCTGGTCTACCCCGATTTTCGCCGCGCCAAGCAGATGTTTTATTCGTGGTAGGAACCATCAATCAGAAGATGGCTCCGGTGCTGGCACACATTTACCACCAGATGGCTGCTCCCAAGTGGGTGGTTGCCTTCGGAGTGTGCACCTGCACGGGTGGATTCTACGATAACTATGCTGTAGTTCGCGGGATTGATCATGTAATCCCGGTCGATGTCTACATTCCCGGTTGCCCGCCCAGACCGGAAAGCGTTCTGCAGGGTCTCATGCTACTGCAGGAAAAGATCCAGAACGAGAAACAAGAACTCTGAGTGGAAGTCTCCTGCGATCGACTCCCTCACCCCTGAAAGATCTACAGGAAAGGCAATGGAAGAGAGTACTGTACTTCAGAAAATTAGAGATCGCTTTTCAGATACAGTGATCGAGCTTCACTCTCGACTGGGTGAAGACACAGCGGTCATTTCGAAAAAAGCTCTGCTCGACGTTGCCAGGTTTCTGAAAGAGGATCCGGAGCTTCGCTTTAACTACCTAATGGATGTTACGGCCGTCGACTACTGGAAGCGCAAACCGCGATTCGAAGTGGTTTATCATTTTCTCTCCCTCTCCACCCGCCAGCGCTTACGTTTAAAGGTTCCCGTAGGGGAACAGAATCCTGAAGTGGACTCGCTAACCGGTCTGTGGCGTTCCGCCGACTGGTACGAGCGCGAAGTCTATGACATGTACGGTATTAAATTCCGAAATCATCCAAACTTGACGCGTATTCTCATGTACGCCGAATTTGAGGGACATCCGCTTCGGAAAGATTACCCGATTACCCGAAGGCAACCCCTTATAGGACCGAGGGATTAGAGGCAAGACTACGATGTCTGACACAACATTAGAATCGGCCGTAACGAAAGAGCCGCAAAGCCTGGAGGATCAAGTTCAGAAACACGAGATGTTTCTGAACATAGGTCCCGCCCATCCAGCCATGCACGGGGTGATCCGCATTCGGACCATCCTGGATGGTGAAGTGGTTCGGAAATGTGAAATTGATATTGGCTACCTTCATCGCGGTTTTGAAAAACACTGCGAACACGCAACTTACACACAGTGCTTCCCTTACACCGACCGCCTGAATTACGTATCCCCGCTCATCAACAACTTCGCATTCGCAATGACGGTGGAGAAGTTAATGGGTCTGAAAGTCCCCGAGCGGTGCGAATATATCCGCGTCATCATGAGCGAGATTTCTCGTATCTGTGACCATCTCACCTGCATCGGCGCTTCAGCCATGGAGCTGGGGGCTTTTTCAGTTTTTCTTTACATGATCAAGGTTCGGGAGTGGCTGTGGGAGCTGGTAGAGAGCGTCACCGGCGCCAGGCTAACAATCTCTTATGCTCGTATCGGTGGTGTGAAAGCAGATCTTCCAGAGGGCTTTGATGAACGTTGCCGTGACGTATTGCAGAAAACCCGGGAAGTCCTGAAAGAAGTCGAACTGCTCTTAAACCGCAACCGGATTTTTTACGATCGGATGCGAGACGTAGGCTATATCTCGGCCGAGGATGCGATCGAGTGGGGGATTACGGGTCCCTTTCTCCGCGCCTCAGGCGTAGACTACGACGTTCGGAAAGCATTCCCCTATCACGTCTATGACCGCATCGACTTCGATGTACCGATTGGGGAGAAAGGTGATAATTACGACCGCTATCTGGTTCGAATGGAAGAAATGAAGCAGTCGATTCGAATCATCGAGCAGGCATTGGACCAGATCCCCGAGGGTCCGACAAACGTGGACATGGAAGGGAACGTTATTGATCCTGCTTTGATGGCGGACCTCGGCAAGTTCGGAAGAACCTCAGGGCTATTGACCAATGAGGTACTGATCGAACCGACTTTACAGGGTTCCGAGAGAAAGTATCGAGACCGTGTTTCTTCGACCAGTCCTGATGCCTGGATCCCAGCCAAAGAGAAGGTTTACGGCAGCATCGAAGGGCTGATGAACCACTTCAAGATCATTATGGAAGGTCACGGGGTCCGTCCTCCAAAAGGTGAAGCCTACGGGTTCGTGGAGGGTGGCAACGGGGAGCTTGGCTTCTATATTGTGAGTGATGGAACTGATAGACCCTGGCGCGTAAGATGCCATCCCCCTTGCTTTCCGATTATGGCCGCCCTGGCGGGCATTCTCGAAGGAGACCAGCTGGCAGACATAATTCCAACCTTCGGGTCAGTGAATATGATCGCGGGAGAACTCGATCGATGAGCTTCCAATTTACTGAGGAGAACGAGAAGAAATTCGCTGACATTCTGAGCCGCTATCCAAACAAGCGTGCGGCGATGCTTCCGACGCTTCATCTAGCGCAGGAGCAGAATGGCTTCATATCTGAAGAGATTGAAGCATTCGTAGCACAGCGCCTTGAGGTACCGATAGTGGATGTTCGAGAAGTCTTAAGCTTCTACACCCTCTACTTTAGAAAGCCGATGGGGCGACATCACATCCGGCTCTGCATGAGCATCGCCTGCTGGATTCGTAATTGTGACGAGATTAAAGCTTATCTGGAGCAGAAATTAGGGGTCCCTTCTGGTTCCGTAACAGAAGACGGTAACTATAGCTGGGAAGCAGTACCTGATTGCCTTGGTGCCTGCGAGCTGGCACCGATGCTGCAATTCGACAAATACTTTGAGGGAAATCTGACGCGGGAGAAGATCGATGAACTCCTGGACGGCATACAGAACGGCCACAAATCTTAGGAACTTAGATGCCGATAAAGAAGATTGTTTCTGAATTCTTTGGTAATGAAGACGCCCGCCGGCTCGACTGGCGAATTCAGCGCGGTGGTTACGAAGCAGCCCGCAAAGCCCTTCGTACCATGAGCCCGGAACAGGTCATAGAAGAGGTTACGACCTCCAATCTCAGGGGATTGGGCGGTGCAGGTTTTCCCACGGGGCGTAAATGGAGCTTTATCCCAAAGGATACCGACAAACCGAAATACCTGACAGTCAACGCTGACGAAGCCGAGCCGGGGACTTTTAAAGACCGTTACATTCTCGAATGGGATCCCCATCGTCTGATCGAGGGGGTCATCATTTGCTGCTACGCGGTCGGTATTCATAAAGCCTACGTCTACATTCGAGGTGAGTATGTGCGCCCCTATGAGCGCCTTCAGCAAGCGGTCGACGAGGCCTATGAAGCAGGAATCCTTGGTCCCAAGGTATTGGGCGAGGATTTCAGTCTGGATCTCTACGTCCATCGCGGTGCAGGTGCCTATATCTGTGGAGAGGAGACGGGACTTCTGGAGTCGCTGGAAGGCAAGAAAGGATGGCCCCGGCTGAAACCCCCCTTCCCGGCCGTCGTGGGTTTGTTCGGGTGTCCGACCGTCATCAACAACGTCGAAACCCTTTCTCATCTCCCTAAGATCATTGAAAACGGAGGTCAGTGGTTCGCTGACCTGGGCTGTGAGCGAAATGGGGGAACCCGCCTCTTTGCACTATCCGGCAATGTCAAAAAGCCAGGGGTCTATGAACTTCCTCTCGGCACTCCGCTACGGGAATTGATCTACGAACACGGCGGAGGTATACAGGACGACCGGGCGTTGAAGGCAATTATTCCTGGTGGCGCTTCCTCCGCCGTTTTGACGGCCGATGAGGTAGACATTTCCCTGGACTTCGATTCGCTGGCGAAGGCAGGGTCAATGCTGGGCTCCGGGGCTGTCATCGCGATGCATGAGGGGATCTGCATGGTCAAGGCGCTCCACAACATCGAGCACTTTTTCGCGCATGAATCCTGCGGCCAGTGTACTCCCTGCAGAGAAGGTACAGGCTGGGTTTACAAGACTCTCTCAAGAATTGTAGCCGGGCACGGACGCATGGAAGATTTGCACGCATTGAGAATCCATTCCCGGAATATGACGGGGACCAGCATCTGTGCCCTCTGCGACGGCGCAGCGATGCCCCTCGGAAGTTTCGTCAGGAAGTTTGAACACGAGTTTGAGTATTACATCAAGTATAAACGCTCCTATGTCGAGGCTCGATCCGAGACCGTCAGCATTTAAACGGAAAGACTATGGCAACAATAACGATTGATGGACAGCAGGTCAGCGTCGAACCGGGTCAGACGGTTATTCAGGCGGCAGAAAAGCTGGGTATCTACATTCCACGCTATTGCTATCACCCCGGGTTATCGATCGCCGGCAGCTGCCGAATGTGTCTGGTCGAAATAGAAAATATGCCGAAGCTCCAGATTGCCTGTTATACCCAGGCTCAGGATGGGATGAATGTGATTACCCAATCGGAGGCGGTATACCAGGCCCGGCAAGCGATGCTGGAGTTTCTGCTCATCAACCATCCTCTCGACTGTCCGGTATGCGACCAGTCCGGTGAGTGCGACCTGCAAAATTTTTATATGGAGCACGGCCGATACGATAGTCGCTTCATTGAAAATAAGATCAAGAGAAAGAAGGCCTTCCCGATTGGGCCGCACGTTCTCCTCGACCAAGAACGATGCATTCTTTGTACCCGTTGCGTTCGGTTCACAGACGAGATCAGCAAGACACACGAACTCGGTTGCTTCAACCGGGGGAATCGCTCGGTCATTGATCTTTATCCGGGCAAACGCCTTGAGAACCTGTACTCCGGTAACGTGGTCGACATCTGCCCGGTAGGCGCTCTTACGGAACGGGAATTCCGGTTCAAGTGTAGAGTCTGGTATTTGAGGAGCGAAGAATCGATCTGCAACGGCTGCGCTCGCGGTTGCAATATTAACATTCACTTCAACAGCACGAGAACCTACAAGGCCGGTGGTAGACGAGTTCAGCGAATCAAGCCGCGGTACAATCCTCACGTTAACGAGTGGTGGATCAGCGACGTGGGCCGCTTCGGGTTTGAATTTATTGACCAGAATCGAATCGAGTTCCCCTATCGCAGAGAAGAAAACGAACTCCAAAACTCCGACTGGGAATCGGCCCTCGACCAAGCAGCCCAAGAGCTTCAAGAGGCTTACGAGGATGATCCTGCAAGCATTGGCGTAATCCTTTCACCACAGCTCTCCAATGAAGATCTATATCTGGCCAAGAAGCTCTTTATCGATGCCCTTCAGCTGCCCAATATCGCTCTGGAAAACCCCTGGGAAAAGAGGGGTATAGAAGACGATTTTCTGCTCAAGGCAGACCGCAATCCCAATACTCGTGGTGCGCACGAGATTGGAATTAAAGGATCCGCCCGTGAAATCCTGGAGAAAGCCGCGAAGGGAGAGATCCGATTTCTTTACATCTTCTGGCAC